>DATHTI010000347.1:0-4602 GCA_035463335.1 Pyrinomonadaceae bacterium
ACGTTGTCGTCAATCGCGCCGTGAATCAATAACAACTTCCCGTGCAGGTTCTTCGCCGCATTAACAGGCGAGCTCTTCTTGTAACCTTCGGGATTGTTCTGCGGCGTCCCCATGTAACGCTCGGTGTAGATGCTGTCGTAATCGCGCCAGTCAGCCACGGTGCCGCCCGCTATCCACATCTTGAACGACTGGCTGTGCGTCAACGCATAGCTCGTCATGAACCCGCCATAACTCCAACCCCCGATACCGATCCGTGATCCGTCAACATAAGGCTGGCTCTTCAACCACGTCACACCATCTTCGATGTCGCGCAGCTCGAGCTCGCCGAAGTTTTTGTAAACGGGCCACGTCGCATCCATACCCTTGCCGCTCGCGGTGCGATTGTCGCAAACCCAGATGATGTAACCCTTCTGGGCCAGCAACTGGTGAAACATGTACGTCTGCGAGCCCCAGCTATTTCGCACCTGCGGCGCGTGTGGTCCACCGTAAGTAAAACTCATCACCGGATACTTCTTCCGCGCGTCGAAATCCGGCGGCTTGATCATCATCGCTTCCATTACAAAGCCATCACGCGTCTTGACCTGCAACAGCTCCGTCGTACCGAGTTTGTACTGCTTCAGCGCGTCAACTTTGTTCTCGTTGACCACGCGCACGAGTTTCCCTGAAGCGTCGTACAAACGAACCTGCGACGGCGTGTTGATGTCGCTCCAAACGTCGATGAAGTAGTTGTTTGCCGGACTAAGATCGATGCGATGCGAGCCTTCCGTTTGGGTGAGCCGTGTCAGACCACTGCCGTCAAGCTTGATGCGATAGCAATGCGGCGCGATGTGACTACGCTCCGTCGCGGTGAAGTAGATGTAACCATTCGCTTCATCGACGCCTTCGATCGAGCGCACTTCCCATTTGCCGTCCGTGATCTGTCGCAGCAGTTTTCCATCGGCCGAGTAGTGATACAGATGTTCCCAACCGTTGCGCTCGCTGGCCCAGATGAATGAGCCATCTTTGAGCCAGATGGGCTGCTCATTGATCCCGACCCACGCCTTCGATGTTTCGCGAATGACGTTGCTCGACTTGCCGTTCTTCGGATCCGCGAAGTTCACGTCGAGAAACGTCTGCTCGCGGTTCTGCGCCTGGTAAACGACTTTCTGACTATCAGGTGTCCACGTAACACGCGAGATCAAAAAGTCTTCCGGTTGATATTTGAACGTATCGATCCAGCGGATGTCGCCGCCCGCCGCACTGACCACACCTAATTTGACGATCGGGTTCGGATCACCGGCCTTGGGATAAGGCGTGACTTCGAGCGTCTGGTGATACGGAATGTGATCGACAACGGTGAACTCCGGGACCGGCGTCTCGTCGAAACGCAGAAACGCGATGTTCGTCGAATCAGGACTCCACCAGTACGCGCCAAAGTTGCCGCGTCCATAAAGCTCTTCCTGGTAGACCCAATCCAGACGCCCGTTGAGAATCTTCGCACTTCCGTCGCGCGTGAGTGCACGCTCACGACGCTGCATGCCGAGATCTTCAACATACAGATTGTTCTCGCGCACGAAGCTGATCATGCGTCCATCGGGACTGAAGCCCTCGCCAACCTCTTCTTCCGGATTGCTGGTGAGACGAATCGCTCGATCGCTGCCAAACTCGTAATAGAACAGATCGTTGGACCAGTTGATCAAAACAGCCGTCTCGGCGGGATTGAGATTGTAGTTGCCGCGGTTCGCGAGTTGTCGTGCGTTCTCCGCACTCACGCCCGGCAACGCCGCAAACGCAGCCTGCATTTTCGCCGCATCGAAGAACGGCACGGCTTCGCCGGTTACGGCATTCACTTTTTGCAAACGCGGCACGTCGCGCCGCGAAGCTTCGTTGGTTAATAAATAGTGATTGCCGTCTTTGAGCCAGCGAATGGTTGGAGTCGAGCCGTTGAAATTGACTCGCTTGGCCGGGTCGAAGATATCGTCAATGGTGAGTAGCTTGTTTTGTGCTCTTAAAGACTGTGCGACAAGTACCAGGAAAACGGTTGCAAGTAGAAGCGCTTTGGATCGAGTCATATTCGTCATTGTGCTCTTGGAGTCATCTTCTTAATGAGCGGTGTCAGGAAAGCAAGTATGATTGCTGCTACCAGAGTGATTCCGGCAAACATACCGAAAGCTCGTGTCAGCACGGCTGGATCGTTTCCTTCGAAGAGCCTCGTCGTCAGGCCCGCGATGTAGCTGCCGATCGAGATCGAAAGAAACCACACACCCATCATCAGTCCAAGCATTCGCGCCGGCGACAGTTTGCTGACCGTGCTGAGTCCAACCGGACTCAGACAAAGCTCACCGATGGTTTGCAGAAAGTAGACCAGGACCAGCCACGCGGGACTCACGCGTCCACCCGTCGTTAACGTTGCAGCAAAAGCGATGACAACGAACGCGATGCCGGCGAAGAACAATCCGATCGTGAACTTGCCCGGACTTGAAGGCTGGCGGCTGCCGAGTTTTTGCCAGACCGCGCCGATGATGGGCGCGAAAATGATCACGAAGATCGCAGGCACTGACTGGAACCAGCTTGATGGGTACGTCCAACCGAGGATCGTGGTCCGCGTCAACCGATCGGCAAACAAAGTCAGGCTCGAGCCCGCTTGTTCGTACGTCATCCAGAACAGAATCGAGAAGAGGAAGAGGATGAAGATCACGAGCACTCGTTTCAGCTCGTCACCATTTAGCAGGCGCGTGGTGCCGATCAAATAGCCGGCGAAGAAGCCGACGACGGTCGGGAAGAGTGCCGAGATGGTGGCTTCACCGTAATAAAGTCCCAGCCCTGCGCCTACCACTCCGCCGATGATGGCGAGCACCACCGTCACAACATCAACGCCCACACGTGGCTCTGTCTCCGTCACCGGCAATACTTCAGGCTTGTTTCCGACCGTGGCCAGTTTTCGCCGCCCTACAAGATACTGAATGAGGCCGAGTGTCATGCCTATGCCCGCCGCGGCGAAGCCCCAGTGCCACGCTGTGTTCGGATCGAATCCCAGCCGCGTGATGTAGTCACGAGAGGTCTGCGACTGCGCTAGAAAACCAACCACGATCGGCGACAGAAACGCGCCGAGATTGATTCCCATGTAGAAGATCGAGAAGCCTGCGTCGCGTCGCTGGTCGCCTTCGGGATAAAGTTGGCCCACCATCGCGCTGATGTTTGGTTTCAACAGGCCGGTTCCACACGCGATGAGAATCAGACCAGCGTAGAAGGTTGGCAGCGAGTTGATGGCCATGGAAAAGTGGCCCGAGGCGATGATGATTCCGCCTATTAGAACTGCGCGCCGCGCGCCGAAGATTCGATCGGCGAGCCAGCCACCGATAAGCGGCAAATACCAGACGGACGAAACATACGTGGCGTAAATGATGCCGGCATATTTTTCGTCGAAATTGAGACCGCCCTCGGCCAGCGACTTCGTCATGTAGAGCGTCAGGATCGCTCGCATGCCGTAGTAGGAAAAGCGCTCCCACATCTCGGTGAAAAAGAGTGTGGAGAGACCGCTGGGATGACCCATGAAGCCGCGATCGTAAGCGGAAGTAGCAGGTGTGCTCATGAGAGCATTCAGCCAAAGGTGGGGAAAGCTGTCAAGGGCCACGGATGGTGCGGATCCGTGTAAACGGATCCGTCTAATCCGCGGTTACTTGATTCAGGACGGGATGATACGTCTTGCCGTAACGCTTCGAGATGATCTTTACGTAGTTCTGTGTCTCGTTGTACGGCGGAATGCCGTTGTACTTATCAACTGATCCTTCGCCCGCGTTGTAGCCCGCGAGCGCGAGCTCGACGTTCCCGGAGAATCGCTTCAACAGCCATTTCAAATACTTCGTGCCCGCAGCAATATTCTCGACCGGATCGTTCGCATTGTTACACCCAAAACGCTTCGCCGTCGCCGGCATCAACTGCATCAAGCCCTGCGCGCCCGCATGCGACCGTGCCTCTACTTTGTACTTCGACTCCTGCCAGATCACGGCATGTACGAACCGCGGATCCAGTCCCTGCTTTTCAGCAGCTTCATAGATGATCCGGTCCAACTTTGGATCACCCGAAGTAGGAATGTCAGCGGGAATGCGGAACGTTGTGTCAGGACTCGCGACGGCCACGGGCGCCATCACGCGGCTGAACAATAGACCAGTCAGGTTGCTGAACAGGAACAGCGACATGAGTGCAAAGGGTGCGAACTTGAGCGAGCGAAAATGGGGTAACCTGCGGGGAAACTTCATTCAGTAAATTCTCCAGATTAACGATGACCATAACGCCACCAGGTATTCGGATCATGCAGACCTAAAGGGGGACTGCACCGCACAACAGTCAAGACTTCACAACAGCAAGCTGTAACGAAGGACCGGAACTCAGATGGATTACTTACGCCACTAGTTGCCTTTTCGTTTCAATTTTATGCCTGTAAATTGCTGAAAACATTGTACTTATTCACTCCACGCGATTCGGTCATTTTGAACCGCTCGTCATCGTGACAGAAAAAACAAGACACTCTTCAGGGTATTTGTCCCAACATCGAAACCAGGGGCACCAAAATCTCATGGAGGCGTCATTGTAGGGGCGGCCCTCCGTGGCCGCCCCAGCGTA
>DATHTI010000348.1:0-4150 GCA_035463335.1 Pyrinomonadaceae bacterium
AGCACCATCGAAGCTCGGATGAAAGTGTGCGATGTCGCCGCCGATCGTGACGTGAACGGTGAAGGGAATCTTCGACTCGTACGCCGTGCAAAGCAGGGAGTAATCTTGATGCTTTGGGTTGCGCGCGAGCAAAGCGCGACCGGCTGCTTCGCCGAGACCGATCTGATCTCTTGCGCCATCACGTGCAGCGCTGTTCAGTAGTTGGCCCGTCTCTTCTGCACCGCCAAACACGCCTTCGGAAAGCGTTGCGTCTACGTCTTCGGACGTTGAGCCAACCATTGCGATCTCTGCGTCATGGACCAGCACGGATCCGTTTGCGGCAATGCCGCTCACGAATCCATGTTTCATGAGATCGATGATCACGGGCGCGAGGCCTGTCTTGATAACGTGCCCGCCGATGCCCCAGATGATTGGCTTCTTCAGTTCGCGTGCACGACGAATACGTTCAGCCAGCTCACGAAAAGAACGCACTGCGAGTACATTCGGGAGACTGTCGAGAAACTCGTTGAGTGACGAATCAGCGCTGACCGGTTTTGCAAACTCCTCCAGATTTACTTTGCTTGGACGTGAGGCGAGCGGATAAGTTTTGACTTTATCGAGCTCGAGCGGTTTCAGATCGTCGTCGTAGATTGATGGCAAGATGACCTCTGCTGTCGTCTCACAGATGTTCCAGATCCGCTATATCCTGCAAACGGCCGGAAGCCGCTTTGTTCTTTTTAAGCAATTCTTTAGAAATGAAAGGAACGCTCAACCCCGCGATCTCTCCCTGGACACGCGTGGCCCATGCTTCCTGGAATTCCACGCCGGACAAGAACGTTAAAAGGTCAATTCGATTTGGGGCGACGCCCAGTTGGATTATTTGATCTTCCTGTAAGAAGTCTTCAAATGAGAGACCCAAATCTCCAAAGCCAAATTGCTGGATTGCATTCAATATAGCCTGAGCGTTCTCGGGAGAACGTTCAATAAAAAGATCTATGTCCCCGGTGTACCGTGGGTAGCCGTGGTAAGCAAGCGCAAACGCGCCTACGACGATGTACCGTACCTTAAGAGCGTTTAATAATTCGACAAACTCTCTTAAGTCGTCCTCTAGGTTCGTCATCCGTTCGTTTATATAGACTTCGGAGGATAAGCAGAATCTCAATTCGCTGAGCCGGGGTCAGTGACTGGTAATATTTCCTATCCGCTTCTTCTGCCTCAGCGAAAGAGTTAAAGACCTGGAGTACTTTTTCCATGCGCGGGTGATTATATCATCGCTCGTTACTAGACTTTTGGACGTTCTACATGATTGCCATTGCTATCGCTGTTGCGAGAGAGCCGGCCATTCAAAAGCGGACGCAGCACGTGGCCGGTGTGCGAGCGGCGCGAGCGTGCGACTTCTTCGGGTGTGCCGGCGGCCACGACGCGGCCGCCGTGTTCGCCGCCCTCCGGGCCAAGATCGATAATGTAGTCGGCTGATTTGATCACATCGAGATTGTGCTCGATCACCAGTACTGTGTTGCCTAAAGAGACAAGACGCTGCAACACGTCGAGCAGTTTATGAACGTCTGCAAAGTGCAACCCGGTGGTGGGCTCGTCGAGGATGTAGATCGTCCGTCCGGTTGCTCGTTTCGAGAGCTCTTTGGCGAGCTTGATGCGTTGTGCTTCGCCGCCCGAAAGAGTCGTGGCTGATTGGCCCAGCTTGATGTAACCGAGTCCGACGTCGAGGAGCGTCTGTAGTTTCTGATTGATCTGCGGAATGTTTTCCAGCAGCGGCAGTGCTTCTTCGACAGTTGTGTCGAGCAGGTCGGCAATCGACTTCCCTTTATACTTCACCGCCATCGTTTCGCGGTTGTAGCGTGCGCCGCGACACACGTCACAAAGCACGTACACATCCGGCAAAAAGTTCATCTCGATGCGCTTCATGCCGTCGCCTTCACACGCCTCACAGCGCCCGCCTTTCACGTTGAACGAAAAACGGCCAGGTTTGTAACCGCGCTCACGCGACTCGGGCAGCATTGCGTACAACTCGCGCAACGGCGTAAACAAACCCGTGTACGTCGCTGGATTCGATCGCGGTGTGCGGCCGATAGGCGACTGGTCGATCTCGATCACTTTATCGACGTGCTCGAGGCCTTCGATCGCTTTGTATGGACCAGGCTCAGTTGTCGAGCCATAAAGATGCTGCGCGAGCGCGTAGTAAAGTATGTCTTCAACGAGCGTTGACTTACCTGAACCCGAAACACCGGTCACCACCGTCAACAATCCGAGCGGAAACGAGACATCAATCTCCTTCAGATTATTCGCATAAGCTCCCGTGATCGTGAGGGACTTCCCGTTCGGCGCTCTTCGTTCTGCCGGAACTTCAATCTTGCGCGCCCCGCGAATGTATAGCCCCGTGATCGATTCAGGATTCTCAGCGACGTCGGCTGCGGTGCCAACGGCCACGACTGTTCCGCCATGCGCACCCGCGCCTGGTCCAAGATCGACGACGTAATCAGCGCGCCTGATCGTCTCCTCATCGTGTTCGACGACAAGCACCGTATTCCCGAGATCGCGAAGTGTAGACAATGTTTCCAGCAGCTTCTGATTGTCACGCGGGTGCAGTCCGATCGAAGGCTCGTCGAGCACGTAAAGCACGCCGCGCAACTGCGATCCGATCTGTGTTGCGAGTCGAATGCGCTGCCCTTCGCCGCCGGAAAGTGTTGACGACGATCGATCGAGCGTGAGATATCCGAGGCCGACAGTTTTCAGAAATCGCAAACGACTGATGATCTCGCGCAGTATCGGCCCGGCAATCTGTTCTTCACGCGGATTAAGCTTCACCTGTTCGAATGCTTCGACAGCATCGTCGATCGGCAGCGATGTGTACTCCGCAATACCACGCCCACCAACCTGCACAGACAGCGAATCGGAGCGCAGGCGCCTTCCATTGCACTCGCTACACACTGTCGGCGAAACGAGCTCCTCGAGCGCTACCCGCACTTTCTCAGACGGCGCTTCGTCCAGTCGATCCTGTAGCCAACTGAGCGCGCCCTTCCACTCGTTCTGATACGTGTAAAGCCCTTGATTGAAAGTTAACCGGCCACTGACGCCATTCAGAAAACCCTCGCGCACTTCCTTCGGCAACTCTTCGTACGGCGTCTTCGCATCGCACTGGAAATGTTTACAGATAGCAATCAGCGCGCTGCGAAGATACGCGGAGCCCTGCTTGTCAGACGTGCCCATGAATCCGAGTTTGTCTGGAGTCTGCCGCGATTCCGGGATCAACTTCAGCGAGTCGATCTCCATGACCGTCCCCAACCCGTGACAGCGCTTGCACGCGCCGTAAGCGGAGTTGAACGAGAACGAGCGCGGCTCGAGCGGCGGCACGTTGATGCCGCAATTCACACACGCCATCCGTTCCGAATAGAGCTTCTCTTCACCATCGACAATTGAGATCAGAACCGCGCCGCCAGTGAGCTTCAACGCAGTACGAATCGAATCGGTCAGCCGCTCGCGAATGCCGGCTTTAATTAGCAGACGATCCACAACCGCTTCGATCGTGTGATTTCGTCGTTTGTCGAGGCGAATCTCTTCGTCGAGCGAGAGCAGCTCACCATCGACGCGCGCCCGGATAAACCCTTCTTTCGCGAGCTTCTCGAGCTCCTTCTTGAACTCGCCTTTACGACCGCGGACGATCGGCGCGAGCACCATCACGCGCTCGCCTTCCGGAAGCCCGAGCACGTTCTGCACGATCTGATCCACACTCTGGCGCGTGATCGCGGCTCCGCAAATGTGACAGTGCGGCACGCCCACTGACGAAAACAGCAGTCGCATGTAGTCGTAGATCTCGGTCACAGTCCCGACAGTCGATCTTGGACTACGAGAAACAGTCTTCTGTTCGATGGAGATCGCGGGTGAGAGCCCGTCGACCGAATCGACATCGGGTTTTTCGAGCTGATCGAGAAACTGGCGGGCGTAAGCGGAGAGCGACTCGACGTAGCGGCGCTGTCCTTCCGCGTAGATTGTGTCGAAAGCGAGGGAAGATTTGCCTGAGCCGGAGAGGCCAGTGATTACAGTAAAACGATCGCGCGGGATGTCGACGTTGATGTTTTTTAGGTTGTGCTGGCGAGCGCCCCTAACACTGATGCGATCAATGGCCATAGCGAAAACCAGCCATTCTAGCGGACTG
>DATHTI010000349.1:0-3771 GCA_035463335.1 Pyrinomonadaceae bacterium
GAATTCGCGAAAGCAGTTTGAGAAAGAGTTTGGGGCGTACGCTGTTGATTTGAAGACGCCGTTGTCGTCCGGTGATTCGCGTCGTCGAGGCTTTCTATTTTTCCAAACACCTGACAAGCTCCCGGTGCGCTCCGGCCAACAATTAACATTAACCGTTGAGCGTCTCCCTCAGCCCGTCTCGATTACAATCAACTAAAATAGACATCCACAGATTACGCAGACTTTAAAGTGTCTGTGTAATCTGTGGATGGTTTGTTTGCTGCTAGCCTCTTGGGCCAGTAGCCCTTATGGTCAGCTCAGTTCCGGTAGTCAAATCAAGATCGTTTCGACCCTGAACGTATACCGATCCTGCGCCTGCGCCGGCACCAATAACAGCACCGATCGCCGCACCTTTACCACCGCCCGCAATCGCACCGATAAGGGCGCCAACCGCAGTACCGATAGCTGTGCGCGTCACCGTCTTGTTGGTCTGGTCGCTGTCGCGAACCGCGCCTTCGTTATCAACACGGACCACATCGCCATTCGGCGTACGAACCGATTCGAGGATGCCGGCAAAGCGATAGCTCCGGCCGTCTCGCATACGAATCGTGTCGAAGTCGAGCGTCATTTCCGAGCGGCCCGTAACGCGGCCACCGCGATCGACACTCACCACCGCACCCTCGATCGTCGCGCCGTCATACTGTCCCGGCGATCGGACCGTCATCGTGAAGCGCTCGCCTTCGCGAACGTTCTGCGTCGACAGGTCGTTGTTCAGCACGGCGACGAGCTGTGTTCCATCAGGAATTACAAAATTGCCTGTAGCAACGTTGCCACGATCGAACGTGCCGCCTTCGCGATTGGTGTCATAAACATTCAACTGAGCGACGTCAGAAGTCCGGTCGTAGTAGCTCCTGACTGTCACTGGCTGCGTCAAGCGATCAGTGTAAAGCGTACGCGTAACGACTAAGTCTCGACCACTTGACGGATCGAAGGTTACGGTAAAGTCGTTTGCACGCTCGCCCGTTCGCGTAATCGTCAGCGCATCTCCAGAGAAGCTCGCACGAACACGAACACTGCGTCCGCCCTGCGTAGTCTCAACCTGCTCGCGACCATCAGCCACGAAGTTGATCTGCGGTGCGCGAGTCGAAGCAATCGTCACCGAAGGACCACGACGATCGATTGCGATCATCTGCGGCGGATCGAAACGTCGCATCAGCGAGTCGTAAACGCGCTGGCGCTCAGCCATGGAAAGATTTCGCGTCGCGTTATCAACCGCGGTGCGCACATCGTCGCCGCGACTGGTATTGAGCTGGAACGTACCGGTCAAATCACGACGCGAGCCGCGATAACCAGTATCCCGGCCGATTCCATTATCCCGGCCGAATCCACCCGACTCCCAACGCGTGGTCAGGTTGTAATAATTCGCGAGCTGATCGAGGTCTCCGCGAATGGTTTGCCACTCACGGCGCGAGCCTGCTCCGAGTCGGTTGTTCGCGAAGAAAGTATCGATTTGCTGACCGCGATCCAGAAGCGTTTGCGCATGTGTGGTGCTTGCCCGGCGCGTGCCGAGTCGCCGGTCGAGCTGGTTTGCTGCGTTCTCGAAATCAAGGATTAAGCGATTGATATCGTCTACGCGATAGTTGTTTCGATCCGCAGCATTTTGCACTGCGCGCTGTAGGGAGTCCGTGCGCGTTTGAATACGTCGCACGACGTCACGAATGGCCGCGTTGTTGGTATTGAACTGTGCGGAGCCAGTTGTAGCCATACCGGCGGTCACCAGCGCTAATAGGAACGACATGAAAAGTGTTTTTCTGATGGCTGTCATCTCTTCTCCTCCTTCAGACCTGGGGCCTGCATTTCAAACTTTGTGCCAAGCGAGCGGTCCTTTAGGGGAAAGGCTGAAAATGATACGTACCGCTGACTCAATGCCCAACAAATCCGCACCTTTTGAGGGCTTTAGTACGGTAGTATGCAAACGCCGTGGCAACTGGGGACAGAATGGATGAACCATTTGGGATAGACCTATCCACAGATTACACAGAAGGAGTAAGGTTTAGCTGTGTAATCGGTGGATGGCTCTGTGAATGGCTTTTATGGCTCTGGTGGCGCGGGCTTATCAGTCCCGCGTTCGCGATTGAACACCGAAGACGGCAGCCAGGCCGGCATCGCCTCGTCATTCGCCGCGCGTAGCCCCATCAACAGCATCACACTCGCAATAGTGCGTGGACCCGTCCAGTCCCACTCCGGACGCACGATGTCTGTCGGCTGGTGGTAATCTGTCTTCTCCCACTTCTTCAAACGCTCGATCCAGCTTTCAACAGTGCCCTCAGGCGCTCCGAGGACCATGATTCCCGGAATGCCTTTCTTCACGAAGAAATAGTGATCGGAACGATAGAACGACTTCTGCTCAGGCCTTGGATCCGGAATCACTTTCAGACCACTCGCCACCGCCACTTCATTTAACAAACTGCCGAGTGAAGAATGCTCAGCGCCGTAACCAACCAGTACCTTGACTGGTCCATAAACCTCGGTGCCCATGCCGTCGAGATTGAGGTCCGCGGCAACTTGTTTAATCTTCCACGTCGGGTTCTTAATCCAGTAATCCGATCCGTAGCCGCCATACTCTTCGCCGGTCACTGCGAGAAATATTATCGAGCGACGCGGCTTGGTTTCCGCTTTCGACATCGCTTCCGCGATCGACAGCATCTCTGCGACTCCGAGTGCGTTATCGGCAGCGCCGTGATAGATGCGGTTATCGGCTGAGATACCGTATGCGTCGTAATGAGCCGAGTAGATAATCGCTTCCGACTTCAACTTCGGATCGGAGCCTTCAAGCAGTCCGACCACATTATTTCCGACACCTTTCGCCTTCTTAAGCTTCACCGTGATCGTTCCGTTTTGCTTAAGATCGATCGGGCGGAAGTCGTCGCCCCTGGCTTTCGTGAGAGCTTCATCTCTCGTGAACCCTGACGCTGCAAACAATTTTTCCGCCGCCGGCTCGCTAATGCTAATGAACGGCGGCAGGAACTCAGGCATCTCCTGCTCGCCATCAGGCTCGATTTGGCGGCGCGTTAGATAGTCGGCGAGCTCGCCGAACGAGAGAGTTTCCATGTCTTCGCCGACGGTCACGATGGCGCCGACACCACGTTGAATCAAACCACGCAACACGTTGAGATGTGCCTGCGCTTTCTTCCACTGGTCCTTCGCTATCTCAGGTGGTGGACCGTTAAGCAGCACGACGATCTTTCCGCGCAGATCGACATCACCCAGATCATTGCGCTTGAGGAAAGGGACCGAGAGGCCATAACCGACGAAGTACATTTTTGCATTAACGTTTTCATCACCGCTCAACGGTGGTGATACGAAGTAATCTGATCCGAATTTGAGGCTCTGATCGCCGATGGTGAATCCGGTCTGAGGCAGAAACTGTGTTTCCTTGAACTTGATTGATTGCAGATAAGTGTTCTTGTCACCAAGCGGCTTGAGACCAAGCTTGGCGTAGCGATCGGCGAGGTAGGCGGCTGCTTTATCACCACCCGGTTGGGCCGTCCCGCGCCCCTGCATATCGTCTGCGGCGAGTGCGTTTACAGTTTCCTTGAGACCGGCGATCGTGATGCTGTCAACAAGCTTCTGCTCGGCTGCTGATATGGCACGCGTCGTTGCGGGAGCAGCGCCCTGCGTCGTCCAACCAAGAGCGGTCGAGGTGAGGAGGAGAACTGTTAATAAGAGCCCGAGGTATTTTTGTGTCCGGTTATATGGGTAGTCGTTCACTTTTCGGTATTCCTTAGTCGT
>DATHTI010000350.1:0-4733 GCA_035463335.1 Pyrinomonadaceae bacterium
AAGAATTCAGACAGCGGGGGCAAGCCCCTCTTCCTGACTTGTTCTAATCTTAGTCCAACAATCCACGATAGGATAATTTGTTGTCGACGATCCGGGCGGCGGGTGTGTAGGGGTGGTCTTCGGTTTTCTTCTCGTCGATGATGTGAATGATGGTGTGGCCGGTGGCTTTGAGATAGTCAGCGAGGAGGCCGCGATGGCAGCGCCACCACACGGCTTCAGCACACATCACGGCCACCCGAGCCTCACGCGCTAGTTCAAGTAAATCTTCAACTCCCTTTCGAAACACTTCCGTTTCCATGTGATCCGCGTAACCGCGAAACTGCGCGTTGCGCCACGCAGTGTTATGCGAATCCGCACGCGGCGCTCTGCGTCCACCGAGCCGCGGCTCGTGCTTGTACTCAATCCCCGACTGCGCCAGTGATTCACTCAACGCTGCTCGATTGAACTGTGGATAACGCCGCGATCCCGGAAACGAGCGCACATCAACCAACACTTCAACTCCATGCGCCTTCAGAATATTTACAAACTCTTCCCCACTGCGCGTCGAGTGCCCCACAGTAAAAATTTCCGCTTGTGCCTTTTTGCGGCTAACCATAAACGTTAACTGTAGGCCCGCCGACTGTTAAAGATACGCTTCAAGTCTAAACCGCCCTTTCGCTTCGTTGAGAGGCTTCCACAAGTCTCCGAGCTTGCGCACGCGCGCGGGCACGTTGTCGATACGGAAGTCTTCAATCGCGATCCCACGCTCCAGCTCTTTCCACGTCACGGGTGTCGACACGGACGGCAGCTTGTTCGGTCTCACGGAATAGATCGAAGCGAGCGTGCGTCCCCACGCATTTTGATTGTAGTCAACAAGCACTCTTCCCTTCGGACGCTTCGAAACCTGGTAAACAGCCGTCAACAACTTCGGCGCCTGCGATGCGACGGCGTAAGCGAACTCTTTCGCAAACGTCCAGACCTGCTTTTGCGTTGGTCCACGCTTGATCGGAATGTAGATATGAATTCCCTTCGAGCCCGTCGTCTTCACGTAGCTTGGTATCTTCAGCGAATCGAGCCCGACCTTGAGAAACAGTGCCGCTTCGCGAACTTTATCAAACGTCGCATTCGGCACTGGATCGAGATCGAAATGCACGTAATCGGGCCGATCGACGTCATCACACTTCGCATACCACTGGTTAAGATCGATGCAACCGAGATTGATGACCCACATCAACGCCGCGACATCCTGAATCATCGGAAAGTTGATGATGTTCCCTGACTCGTGCTCGATGTTGCAGATCTCGATCCAATCGGGCCGCGGCGATGGGGCGCGCTTCATGAAGAAGAACTCGCCCGCCGCGCCGTGTGGATATCTCTTCATCACCATCGCGCGATCGATGATGTGCGGGAGAAGGACAGGAGCAACGTTGAGGTAGTACTGGATCAGATCTCGCTTGGTGACACCGAGCTTCGGCCAAAAGAGCTTGTTGAGATTCGTGAGGCGAACGATCTTGTCGTCGACCTCGACGTCAAGCGTGTTCTTGTCTTTCGGGAGTTTGATTTGAGGAATTGATGATTTGCGGCGTCGCCTGGTGCTTCGTTCGACTACGGCGGGATGGTAGTCTCGCGTCGGAAAATTAAAAGGCATCTACTTAAAGTAAAACCTTAGACCTAAATCCTGAGAAAATCCGTGTAATCTGTGGTTAGATAACCGTCCCATCATTAATCACCGCATTCTTCGGCACGATGATGATGCTGTCGCGAATGAAGTATGCGCCACCAGCGCCATCGATCTCAGTCACGCCCGCCTCATTCAGCAGCCGCGCATTCTTCCCGATGCGCGCATTCTTGTCGATGATGGCCCGCTTGATCACAGTTCCCTCACCTATCCCGACGCGCGGCACGCCTTTACTCAAATCACCTCGCATGTCTTCGAACGTCTGGTAGTAGTCAGCGCCCATCATGTACGACGATTCCATTTGCACACCCTTCGAAATCCGGCTGCGCAAACCGATCACCGAGTTCATTATCTTCGCGCCGTTGATGATGCACCCGTCACCGATAATGGAATCGTTGATCTCCGTCTCTTCGATCTTCGACGGCGGCAGGTAGCGCGCGCGCGTAAACACCTGAGCCTCAGCATCAAACAAATTGAACTTCGGAATCTTGCTCGTCAGGTCGAGATTCGCGCGATAGAACGCGCCGATTGTTCCGATGTCTTCCCAGTAGCCGTCGAACATAAACGCCTGCACGTGACGCGACTTGATCGCCGCGGGAATGACGTGCTTGCCGAACTCCATCCACGACGGATCCTCGGCGAGCAGTTGCTCCAACTGATCGTACTTGAAAACGTAGATGCCCATCGACGCGAGAAACGGACGTCGTTGCGCTTCGCTTGCGTCGAGTCCAAGCTGAGTCGTGTCGACTTTCATCGACATCAGATCATCGCCTTTTGGTTTTTCTTTAAACTCGACGATGCGTCCCGTTTCGTCAGTCTTCAGCAAACCAAACTCACTCGCCGAACGCGCCTCACACGGAATCACTGACACAGTCACGTCAGCATTCGTTTGCTGGTGACGCTCGAGAAATTGTCGATAGTCCATGTGATAGAGATGATCGCCGGAGAGAATCAACAACGTGTCGATGTCCCAGTCTCGAATGTGTGGCAAGACTTGTCTGACTGCGTCGGCAGTGCCCTGGTACCAGTGCGGGCTTTCCGGCGTCTGCTCAGCAGCGAGTATCTCGACAAAGCCGTTCGAGAACGGCGAGAAGCGATACGTTTGGGCGATGTGACGATTGAGCGATGCGGAGTTGTATTGCGTCAACACGAACGTGCGCAGAATGTCAGAGTTGATGCAGTTTGAAAGCGCGATGTCGACGAGGCGATATTTGCCACCGAGCGGCACGGCTGGTTTTGAGCGCTGTTGCGTGAGCGGAAAGAGACGATTACCGGCGCCTCCGCCGAGAATGACTGCCAAGAGGTTCGAATTTGCCGGCATCGATCACCGTCCTAGTAAGCGGAAGCCTTTGCTGGAGTGGGGGTCTTGCCGGCTGCTTCCTGCGCGATCTTCACGCCGACACTGGCGCCGATGCGCGTGGCGCCGGCCTCAACCATCTTGCGCGCGTCATCGAGACCTTTGACGCCACCTGAAGCTTTCACCCCAAGCTCGGAGCCGACAGTGCGTCGCATCAACGCGACGTCGGCCACTGTCGCACCGCCTTTCGAAAAGCCGGTGGAGGTTTTGACAAAGTCAGCGCCGGCTCGTTTCGCAGCCTCGCACGCGCGCACTTTTTCATCGTCAGTTAACAACGCCGTTTCGATGATGACTTTGCAGATCGCGTCGTACTCGTGTGCGACTTGTGCAACCGAACGAATGTCGTGCTCGACGAGACAATCGTCGCCGCTCTTCAAAGCACCGACGTTGATCACCATGTCCACTTCCCTTGCCCCGTCGAAGATTGCCCGGCGTGCTTCGTAGGCTTTGACGTCAGGCAGTGTCGCGCCGAGTGGAAAGCCGATCACGGTGCAAACGGGAACGCCCGTGCCCGTCAGGTTGCAGGCCGCGACGCGCACCCACGTCGGGTTGACGCAAACGGACGCGAAGCGATAACTCGCGGCTTCCTGGCAGAGTTTCCTGATGTCGTCGTCGGTGGCTTCGGGTTTGAGCAGCGTGTGATCTATGAGGCTGGCCCATTCTCTGGCCGCGCCTGTCTGGCCCAGCACGAGGCCAATACGCGCCGCGCCCGCGTCGACGATGCGGTGCATGCGCTCGGGGCAGCGATGAAAACACTCAGACGTGCACCCACACATGGCCGCCTGTTCGGAGCCGCCGTCACCATTCAGACGAGCCACAATCACATCCGTGATCTGCTCGATCAGGGATTCATAATCGCCGTTGTTCGAGAAGGCCATCGCCGACATTCTAAATCTTTTGTGCTTTTTGTGCCTCTTTGTGGCTATCTTTGGTATTGGCGCTGGATTGCGTCGATTTTCGCTACTCTTTTACGGTGACGATCTTCTGTGATCTCGGTCGAGAGCCACGTCATCACGATGTCGCGCATCTGCTTGCTGTTGATCGTCTTACTGCCGAGTGTCAACACGTTCGCGTCGTTGTGCTCGCGCGAGTTGCGTGCGACCTCAACCGAATAACACGCCGCCGCGCGCACACCCGGCACCTTGTTCGCCGTCATCGCACTGCCAACCCCCGCACCATCAATCACGATCCCCAGATCCGAGCTCCCGTCAGCCACGGCGCGCGCCACCGCATGTGCGAAGTCAGGATAGTCAACAGCGTCTTCCGAGTACGCACCGAAGTCCTGCACCTTGTGCCCGAGCTCACCCAGCAAAACCTTGAGCTCTTCCTTCATCTTGAATCCGCCGTGATCCGCTCCAACTGCGATCAGCTTCGAAGCCTTGGATCCTCGTCGCGATGCGCGTCGCACGATCTCGATCTTTCTTTCGTTGACGACGTCCTGGGCCAATGGCGTTAGGCGAGCATCTTCACCGATCCTGAGCACCGCGCCCTGGTCCAAGCCGCGCACGTCATCCTCGGTGATGACGCTCTTCGCCGACTCATCACGCGTCACTACACTCTGCGTGCTGCTTTCCGGAACTGTGTTTACGAAACGTGATTGCGGCTGTGGTTTATCGTCGGTAATTTCCGGCGCAGCTTTCGCCAACACCTCACGCACGAGCGCACGTACTCGATCGCGGGTATCGTTTTCCATAAAAGCAACTGTAGGGGCGGCCCGCC
>DATHTI010000351.1:0-13823 GCA_035463335.1 Pyrinomonadaceae bacterium
GGCCGCGTTCGGGACACTGAGCGGCCGCATGAGAAACGCGCTCACACCACTGAAGATCGCGGTGTTGGCGCCAATCCCCAATGCAAGCGTAATCACCGCCACCAGACTCACGCCCGGATTCTTCATCAACATCCGAACGCCGTATCGCACGTCTTTAATCAGGTTTTCCATATTCTTATCCGCGTTAATCCTGCCTTACGATCCGTAAAATCCGTGTTACCCGATCTGTTTATTTTTCAGGAGCGCCGATAAAACTCGACCGCGTTCATAATCCGACTTGATCGTCTCGACCGCCTTCAGGAACAAACTCTTCAATCGCGTATCACCCGTGTAAACGTTCGACACCTCCATCAGCAGCGTGGCCTTCTCATAATCCGACGACATCGCCGCAGCCGAATCGAGCAACAGTCGCAAAACCTCTTCACTCTGGTTCTTCGTCTTCACGAGCGCGCTCAACACACCACGCCGCTCGTAATCTGACGTGATGGTTTTGGTCGCAGACGCAACGAGCACGAGCATCGCACTGCTGGGCGTTTCCTGCTTCATGATCGTCTTGAGCACACGACTGCGCTCGTAATCCGATTTGATCGTGGCAACCGCATCGAAGTACGGCTGGATCGCGGCGTCTTTTCCGGTGAGCATCGGCGCCACGCGGATCAGTAACTGCGCCTGTTCGTAATCAGAGGAGATATCGCGCGCGACCTGTCGCAACACATCGCGCAACGCCGCGCCGTCAAGACTTGCGTGCTTGATAAGCGCCTCATAGTAGTGACGTTGCGCATAGTCACTCCCTATCAGGTCGATTTCGGCCAGCACGCCGGGGACGCCGCGCTGTGCGAGGATTCGCTGCACGCGCTTTTCGGCATCGAAGCCGCCCTGGCGCACCGCTTCGAGCACAAACTTGCTCAGCCAGCTCTTCGCGCTATCATCCAGCGGGCGCGCGGTGCCGTTAGCGTAGAACGCGCGCGTGATCTGGCCCGCGGGATCTCGCCTCACTTCGTAACGAAACCACTGACGATCCGTCTTCTCCTCAACGATGACCCAGCCGCCTTCCGTAACGTCCCTGATATCAGTGTAATCGTCGTTGAACTCGGCCTTACCCCGAATCTCGAGAAGACGTTTTTGTTCACCGTCCTGCTGTATCCACGTCGTTTTACTTTGATCGTCACGGCTCTTCTGAGCGTGAAGACCAGGCAGTGGAGACGAAATGAGCAAGGCCATGAATGAGGCAAGCAGCCAGAAGAATCGCGCTTTGATCGAGTGGTTGAGCAACTTCATAAATCATCTCCTCGTGGGTATGTTTGAGGCTTGCACGTTGATGTTGACGCGCAAGCGGCGGCCGATTATTCCGCGCCCGTAGTTGAGGCCGAAAGCACAACGATCGAGCTCGGCCGTTGCGCTGTAGTAAACAAACTCTTCGCCGCGTGGTGAGCGACTGCGATCCATTTCATTGACAGCGAGAGAGATCGGCACGGTCTTGTCTTTGATCGTCAGCTCGCCTTCGAGATCCAGTGCATCGCGATCTTTGCCGCGCCTGATGCTCGTGCTCCTGAACCCAATCTCGGGAAACTTCTCGACGTCGAAGAAGTCTCCCCGCAGCAGGTGCGCATCACGCCGTTTGTTGCCGGTGTCGATACTGCCCGCCCTGATCGTTGCAGTTACCGACGAGCGGCTCACGTCGTTCTCATCGAGAACGAGCACGCCTTCAAGATCGTTGAACCGGCCCTTGACCTTGAACCACAGGTTCCTGATCGAGAACTCAACCGTCGTGTATGCCGGGTCGAAATGCCAGGCACACTGACTCTGACGTTCACTCATTGCCATCTTTTTTGTCCTGCTAAATTTGTATCCTGTAGAAGGCCTACTCGTATCTGAGCGCCTTCAACGGATCTACACGCGTCGCCCGCCGCGCCGGCACATAACAAGCCACCAACGTAACGAGAAACAGTCCTACTGACACGATTACGAATGTCGTCGTATCAGTCGCAGTAACTTCAAAGAGCAACGTAGAAATCAATCGAGTCAACGCAAACGAAGCAACCAGTCCCGCTGCCACTCCCACAACCCCGAGCACGATTCCCTTTCGCACCACCAGCTTGAGCACATCGAAACGTTGCGCACCGAGCGCCATTCGCACTCCGATCTCGTGCGTGCGTTGCAAAACGGAGTAAGACATCACACCGTAGATCCCGACCGCCGCCATCACGAGCGCCACAAACGAGAAGACCGTCAACAGCGACGCACTGAATCGCGCCCGCGCCACGGAGTTCGTAAGCAGCGTCTCCATCGTGTTGACTTCGCCGATCGGTTGTTGCGGATCGAGTGCGTGAATGACGTTGCGCGCCGCGCCCGCGACCGCACTCGCATCGCCGCGCGTCCGCAGCACAAGCGTCATGCCGGGAAAGACAAGCTCGGCGTGAGGCCAGTACACCATCGGCTCGACTGCAACATCGAGGCCGAGGTGCTTGTGATCGCCAACCACACCGATGATCTCGCATGGCACGTTCTCGTCTTTCATGTAGATCGTGAGTTTGTGACCAAGCGGATCTTTGCCCCCGAGGTTCTTCTGCACGAACGTCTCGTTGACGAGCACGACGTGTCGCATCTCAGCGACTTCCTGCTCCGTGTACAGGCGCCCGAGCTTCAACGGGATCTGCATCGTCTCGAAGTAACTCGCGTCAGTAACATTTACCCCGGTGGATAAATCCTGATCGGGCGGCAGCTTTTGACCATCAACTTCGACGTTCGTGCCGCTGTAAAGACCGGTAAATGGAGGCACGTCGATCGCACCCGCGGCCTCAACACCCGGAATCGTTTTCATCTGCTCAACTGCCTGTTTGAAGAAGTTTATGCGCTTCTGGTCCGTGTCGTACTTCCGTGGCAGCACGTTCACGCGCATCGTGAGCAGGTTACTGGAGTTGAAGCCTGTGTCGACTGCCTGTAGACGATTCAAACTCTTCACGAGCAGGCCGGCGCCCACGAGCAACACGAGCGCGAGTGCCACCTGAGTTACGACAAATACATTGCGCACGCGATGACTGCCGGTGCTGCCACCAACACTCTTGCCGCCCTCCTTGAGCGAGCCGTGCAGATCGAAGCGCGTCGCTACAAGCGCGGGCACAAGTCCGAAGACGATGCCAGTCAGCACAGACAAACCGAGCGTAAAGGCGAGCACAGGCAGGTTTACACTCGCGCTCTTCAGCTCGACGAGTGCGGGTGGACTCAACGCAACGAGGGCTTTCGTGCCCCACCACGCGACCAGCACGCCGAGCGTTCCACCTAACAGCGACAGGATCACGCTCTCGGTCAACAACTGGCGGGCGATGCGCCAGCGACTCGCCCCAAGCCCGGCGCGCACGGCGATCTCTTTCCGGCGCGAGCTCGCACGTGCCAACAACAGGTTCGCCACGTTCGCACATGCGATCAGCAACACGAAAGCGACTGCGCCGAGAAGAATCAGCAGCGGGCGCCGGATCTCGCCTGTCATTTGCGTTCGCAGGGGAACGACGTTGACGTTCCAGTCAGTGTTGAAATCGGGATACTGCTGCGCGAGTCTCGCGCCGATCGTTTGCATCTCGGTCTGCGCCTGGTCCATCGAGACACCGGGCTTCAAACGCGCTACCGCAGACGCGAAGCGGCCGCGACGCTCGCGAAACTCGTTCGTGATCTGAAACGGCATCCAGATGTCGGCGGGCTTTCTGGCGCGTGAGCCTTTGCGAATGTGCCAACCGAACGTGGCAGGCATCACGCCGATGATGGTGGCGGGTTGTTCATTGACGAGGATCTGACGGCCCACGATCTGCATGTCGCCGCCAAAGCGTCGCTGCCACAGGCCATAACTCAACACGATCACGCGGGGCTGTCCTTCACCACCTTCCCCCTCGGCAAAAGTGCGGCCCAGAATGGGACTCGTCCCGAGCACCGAGAAGAGATTGGTGGTGCCATACTGGCCCGTGATCTCTTCCGGCTCGCCGTCGCCGGTCAGGTTACGGCTGGTATCGAAGAAGACGGCCATGTCACTGAAGACACTGTTTTGATCTTTCCAATCGGAGAAGTTGCCGAGGTTGATGACGTTCTGATCCGTGCGGCCGCCCTGTCTCTTTTCCCACACGAGCGCGAGCTGCTCCGGATCTTTGTAAGGAAAGCTGCGCAGCAACACGGCGTTGACGACGCTAAAGATCGCCGTGTTCGCCCCGATACCGAGCGTGAGGGCAAACAACGCCACAAACGTCATCACCGGACTCTTCAAAAGCATCCGCACGCCAAACTTGATATCAGCCCACATCAGGCACCTCCAAACCATCCACAGATTTCACAGACATATCTCTGTGTAATCTGTGGAATCTGTGGTTAAGTTTTACTCGCAACGAAGGGCGTTCATTGGATCAACTTTCGTGGCGCGCAAAGCCGGTATGTAGCACGCCAGCAAAGCGACGATCGCCAACAACACCGCCACTGCCGCGAACGTGAACGGATCCTTCGCCGTCACTCCAAACAACAAACTCGCGATCAAACGCGTGAGCGCGTACGCGCCCGCAAGTCCGATCACAAGCCCGAGCAGAATGAGCGTCCCACCCTGCTTGACGATCATCAGCAACACATCGCGCGACTGCGCGCCGAGCGCGAGCCGTATACCAATCTCATTCGTGCGTTGCGCCACCGAATAACTCATCACGCCATACAACCCAACGACAGTCAGCACTAAAGCCACAGCCGCAAAGATCGAAAGCAACGTCGTGCTAAACCGTGGCCCCGCGACGGAGGTAGACAGGTATTCTTCCATCGTCTTCACCGCAAAGAGCGGCACGTCCTTGTCCATCGCCGCGACCTCTTTCGTTACCGCGGAGATCAGACCATGTGGCTCGTTGCTCGTCTTGATGACACCGACAAGCTGGCTGAACGGCACCTGAGTTTGCGGCACGTAATACGCCGCCGGTGGATCAGTGCTGAGGCTGCGATTCCTGACGTCACCGACAATGCCGACAATCTCGCGCCACGGCGAATCTTCATCCTCGATAGTGGAGATGCCAGGACGGATACGCTTTCCAATAGCTTCTTCGTTCGGAAAATATTCGCGCGCAAACTTCTCCGTAACGATCATTACCGGCGTCGAACCGTGCTTGTCGCGATCGTCGAAGTCGCGCCCCTTAATGAGCGGAATGCCCATCGTCTTGAAGTAATTGACGCCAGTCGTAAAGAAGTCCGCCGCCGGATGATCTTTCGGCTCCATCGGCCGCCCGTCGATCTCGAACGAAATCACGAAGCGATCCTCACTTAGCGGCAGCGGGTAGATCCAACTCGCCGATACAACACCGGGCGTCGTTTCGAGACGTTTCTTCAAGTCGATAAAAAACTGTGCCTGTTTGTCCGTTTTGTACTTGATCTCAGGCAAGACAGCGTTAAAGGTGAGAACGTTCTCCGGTTGCAAACCGCTATTCACTCTTTGCAGTCGCCACAGGCTTTGTATCAACAGCCCGGCGCCGACTAACAGGATCACAGCGGTCGCGAGCTCTCCTACAACCAAAATATTGCGCACGCGATTGCGACGCGCGCCTTCACTCGTTCCGCGCCCACCGTCTTTCAGCGATTCGACGAGATCAGTCTTTGAAGAATGAAACGCGGGCGCGAGTCCGAAGATGAGCCCGGTTAGCAACGACACACCGAGCGTGAATCCGAGTACCCGCCAATCCATACCGACGTGAAGCGCGCGCGGAATGTCGTCCTTCCCGAGCGCGACCAACAGATCAGACCACCAGATCGCGAGCAGCAGTCCGACACTGCCGCCAACAATCGACAACAAGACGCTCTCGGTCAACAACTGGCGAATCACGCGCAGGCGGCTCGCGCCGAGTGCGGAGCGAATCGCCATCTCTTTATGACGACCGGTGGCGCGCGCGAGCAGAAGGTTCGCGACGTTCGCACATGCGATCAGCAGCACACAGGCCACGGCTCCGAGCAATATCAATAATGTAGGACGAATGTCGCCGACGAGCGCCGTCAAAGCAGGCTCGATGCGCAAGCTCCTCTTGGTATTAGTGTCGGGATACTGCTGTTCGAGCCGCGAGGCAATCGTAGTCATTTCAGCATGTGCTTGTTCCTGAGTGACACCAGGCTTGAGACGTGCAATCACTCTCAGGAAGTGTGCGCCGCGCTGGCCCGTGACAGGCTCTTTTCCGGAAGCATCGCCGGCGATCGTGGTCCATAGCTCGACCGGATCGTTCTGAATCGGAAACTCAAACGACGGCGGCATTACACCGACAACCGTGAATCGAATACCGTCGAGCGTGATTGGCTGGTTGACGATCGACGCATCGCCGCCGAAGCGTTGTTGAAAGAGCGAGTGACTGAGCACCACGACGCGGCCAGTCTCAGTCGGTTTATCTTCATCGGGAAGAAAAGTGCGGCCCAGCATGGGTTGGACACCGAGCAGCGGAAAGAGATCCGCAGTCACTACAGCGCCTTGCAATCGCGCGGGCTCGCCACGCCCGGTCATGATGAAGTCGCCGCCGTGATACGAAGACACGCGCTCGAAGACGGTGTTCTGGGCGCGGAAGTCCATGAAGTTCGGATATGAATGTGATCCGCGCTGGCGGCCGAGATGCGGGACAGTTTCAAACACGGCGACGAGTGAATCCGGATTCGGATACGGCAGCGGTCGCAGCAACACGGCGTTCACGACGCTGAAAATTGCGGTGTTCGCGCCGATGCCGAGGGCGAGTGCGATCGTGGCGACGATGCTGACGCTCGGCGACTTGAGCAGCATGCGCAGTCCAAAGCGGATGTCTTGTAGTAATGTATTCATATTAAATCCATCCACAGATTTCACAGATATTTTCTGTGTAATCTGGGTAATCTGTGGATCACCTTTCTTATTCATCCCTTAGTGCGACCATCGGATCGACGCGCGCGGCACGTCGCGCCGGCAAATAACCTGCGACAAGCGCGACCACCAGCAACAACGTCGTCGCCAACACGATCGTCAGTGGATCGTTAGCCTTCAACTCATACAGCAACGACTCCGCCGTCTTCGTCAGCGCCAGTGACGCAAGCACACCAACCACGAGCCCAATCACCACCAGCAGCAACGCTTCACGCAACACGAGCCACAGCACACTGCGTCCCTGCGCGCCGAGCGCCATGCGAATGCCGATCTCGTTCGTGCGTCGCGCCACGCCGTAAGACATCACGCCGTAAAGCCCGACACACGCCAGCAACAACGCGAGCAGCCCGAAGAACGACGCGAGCCGCGCGACGAGCTTCTGCTGCACGAGCGAACGACCGATGTGGTCCGAAAGACTCACCACATCATCGACCGGCAGGTTGCGATTGACCTGTTTGATTGTTTCACGCACCTGCGGCACGACCGCGCTCGCCGGCCCGGAGAAGCGCACGACGAAGTTACCGAGCATGTCCGGCGTCTGTGCATACGGGTAGAACGCCATCGGGCGGAACGGCTCTTTCAGATTCCCGTATTTCGCATCCTTCACCACGCCGATCACTTCAATCTGTTCAGACGAATCGCGTCCCTGGATGCCGAAGCGCTTGCCAACCGGAGAGCCGGTGGGAAAGAACTTTCGCGCCATCGACTCGGTGACCACCGCAACTTTCTGCGACGACTTCGTGTCTTGTGGTCCAAAGCCACGACCCTCGACGAATGGAATTCCCATCGCGGCGAAGAAGTCAGCGCCGACGATGTTGTTTCGGAGCGCACGACTCTGTCCTTCCGCGATATTGTCTTCGCGCGTGTATGCGCTTCCGGTCCAGAAGCCCTGGTTGAAAACGATGAAGGCAAACGAGGCGGCCTGCACGCCGGGGACCTGTTTGACTTTGTCTTCAACCTCACTCAGCAACGCTGTGTATTTCGGATCGTCAGATTTGTAGCCGGTAGCTGACGGGTCGATCATGAAGAGCATCGCGTTCTCCTGCTTGAATCCGCTCGGGATGCTCTGAAGATTGACGAGTGTTCGCACGAAGAGACCGGCGGCAACAAGCAACAGCAGCGAGAGCGCAACTTGCGCGACCACGAATGCTTTGCCGAGTGGGTTTCGCAAAGCATTGAGTGTCTTGCCGCCCTTGAGTGAGGTGTTTGGCTCTATTCGTGAAGCTCGCAAGGCAGGCGCAGTTCCGAACACGATTGCACACAGTGCGGAAACACCGATCGTGAATCCGAGCACGCGTAAGTTTGGCGTAACATCGACCGGCAAAGCCTCTGGTCCATCGGACGCCATCAGCAACAGCAGACGTGTGCCCCACCACGAGAGAGCGACGCCGACAAGTCCGCCGAGGAGGGCGAGCAATGCGCTTTCAGTCAACAACTGCCGCGCGAGTCGCATCCGTCCCGCACCAACTGCCAGTCGCACTGCGAATTCGCGGCTGCGCGCAGCGCCGTGGGCCAACAATAGATTCGCGACGTTTGCACTCGCGATCAGCAACACGAGCGCGACTACGCCCATCAGGACGCGCAACGAGAGTGAAAACTGTTCGCGCAGCGTGGAAAGGCCGCGACTAACGGCCGTCAATTGAATGTTTGCTTCCTGAATCTGCTTGAGACGTTGGGCCGTGGGCTGCGCACCCGCGCGTGCCTGCAGAGATTGCGTGAAAAGTAAATTGACGACTGAGCTGGCTTGTGGCGCGCTCACGCCGGGTTTGAGGCGGCCGATGATGTAGAGACTTTGGAAGTCTTCGGCAGTGCGGCCGTCCCAATGCGCCGGTGGCATCAGCTTTTCCATCGCGAGCGGGACCCACAGATCGGGCGAAGAGCCGACTGTCGTGCCGAAGAACTCTCTCGGCGCTACACCGACGATCGTGTAAGCGACGTTGTCGATCGTGATCGTTTTGCCGACGGCGGAAGGATCGCCGGCGAGTCGTTGTTGCCACCAGGCATAACTCACGACCGCGACCGGATGAGCGCCCGGAATTTGATCGTCAGCTTCAGTCAACACGCGGCCGAGTCCGGCATTGACTCCGAGCACAGGGAAATAACTTCCGGAAACGAGCTGCACCTGCATCTGCTCGATGTCACCGCCGGCATTGACGAAGCCGTGTACGTTCCAAGGAATACTCAGGAGGCTTGCAACTCCTGAGAACACGTCTGTGCGCTGTTGCACCTGGCGATAGAAGGGATAGGAGTAGAGGTCCGTGGCCCCGTCGGGAAAGCCGGTGGTCATCCCCATGCTCTCGCCTTTGCCAAACAGGACGAGTTGCTCCGGCCGCTCAACCGGCAATGTTTTAATCAGGACCGCATCGAGCAAACTAAAAATTGCCGTATTCGCCCCTATCCCTAACGCGAGCGACAACACCGCCACCGCCGTAAACCCCGGCTTCTTCAGCAGCATCCTTATTCCATACCGAATGTCCTGAAACATCCTTCAACTCCCATCTGTGTAAATCCGTGCAGTGAAATCCGTATAAGCCGTGTTACTCATACCTAAGTGCCACGAGCGGATCGACTTTCGTGGCGCGGCGGGCGGGGATGTAGCACGCCAGTAACGCCACCGCGATCAGGCCCACCGAAACTCCCACCAACGTCGCCACATTGTTTGGCGTCACGCCAAACAACAACGAGCTCAACAATCTCGAAACCCCAAACGACGCCCCGATCCCAATCGCCACACCAACACCAACCAGGATCACGCCGCGAATCATGATCAACCGGAACACATCACGACGTTGCGCGCCGAGAGCGACACGAATTCCAATCTCGCGCGTGCGTCGCGCAACTGAGAACGTCAACACACCGTAAAGCCCGAGTGCCGTCAACAACGTCGCCAGCAATCCAAACGCGGTCGAGAGCCACGTCACGAGTCGCTCCTGGATCAGCGACTCATCGATCTCAGTCGAAAGCGTCTTGATGTTGTAAAGCGGCAAATGCGGATCGAGTGCCTTCAACTCCGCGCGCAATTGCTCCGCCACGACATTAGGCTCCGTGGCAGTCTTCACATGCAGCGTCAGGTTTGTGAGCTGTTCTTCCTGCGTCGTGGGCACGTAGAAATGACGGCGCAGATTCTGGCGCAGGTTTATGTACTGAGCATCTTTGACGACTCCGACAATCGTTCTATCGGCCACCTCATCCAATCCGATGTGTTTGCCGAGCGCGTTCGCCGTGCTGCCGAAGAAGTGCTTCGCCATCTTCTCGTTGACAATCACGACCTTCGGCGCGCCGGCGCGATCGCGTTCGTCAAAGTCGCGGCCCGTGAGAAAAGGAATCTCGAGTGATTTGAAGTAATCATTCGAAACATACGTGATATCGCTCGCCATCCGTTCGCCTTCGCGCGGTGTGTATCCTTCAACCACGACGCCGACTTGATCCCAACCACCGGAGATCGGCGAGTCAGAAGCAAGACTGGCGAACCTGACGCCGGGCATCGCGCGCGTTCGCGCCAGCAGCTCGTCGTAAAACGCCGACGTGCGTTCTTTCGAATAACCGTTGAGCGTCGGGTTAACACTGGCAAGCAGTACGTTGTCTTTGCCAAAGCCGGTGTCGAACGAGCGGAGGTTTTGCAGCGTCCGCAGTAACAGCGCCGCACTCACCAGCAAAGGCAGCGAAAGCGCCACCTGGACCAGGATCAAACCACTGCGCAGGCTCAGCAGCTTGCTGCCGGACGTGAAACTGCGAGACTCGAATCGCAGGCCCGGCGCAAAGACCTGTCGTGCAGCTTGAATCGCAGGAGCCAGGCTAAAGGCGATGCCGAGCAGGAGCGCAACGCCGATGATGAACGCGTACAAGCGCCAGTCGAAGCCAACGCCGAGGTTTTGTCGATAGTCGGGCGGGATGAAGACTATCAGGCCGGCTTTGATCCAGAGCGCGATGAACACGCCAACTGCGCCGCCGATGGCCGATAGGACCACGCCTTCCGTCAGCCATTGCCGCAACAGGCGCAATCTGCCTGCTCCGAGTGCGAGACGAACGGCTGTTTCCTGCGCGCGCACAGTGGCCCGCGCCATCATCAGGTTTGCGAGGTTGGCGCAAAGGATGAGCAACACCGCGCACGTCGCTCCGAAGAGCAACAACAACGAAGTGCGCAGCTCGAGTTGCAGGTAACGAAGGCCCTGATCGCCCGGCAGCGTAGCAATGCGTTGCGACACGAATCGCTCACGATTGAATGTCGTCCCGCTGGCAGCCAATTGATCCGCTTCGGTATGTCGAATCTGTTGATAAGTAACAGTCAACGAAGCCTGCGCTTGTTCCGGAGACACATCGGCCTTGCGACGCGCCATCAGACTGAGCCATTGATGGCGCCTGCTTTGCAGCCGCGTCGGTGGCAGCGGGTTGAAGACGGGCGTCATCATCAAAGGCACGCGCACGTCAGGATTACTTGAAAGGTCGACACCGTAGAAACCGGGCGGCGTGACGCCGAGCACTGTTACCGGGTGTTCGTTGACGAGGATCGTCTTGCCGATCAGGTTCGGATCTTTATTGAACCTGCTTTCCCAAAACTTGTAACTCAACACGGCGACCGGATGAGCGCCGGGCGTGCGATCGTCCTCCTGCGTAAACAGTCTCCCGGCCCACGGGCGAACTCCGAGCACTTCGAAAAAGTTTCCGCTGACAAGCTCGCCGCGCACGCGCTCCGTCTGATCGCCATAGCTGACATTCATCTGCGCGCCGCCACGCGCGATCACACCGTCGAAGACGGAGTTTCGATCGCGCAGGTCCTGGTACATCGGATACGAGAAGGTGCTGTCCGTCTCTGGCTGCTTCGCTTCATACGCTGAAAACACCACGAGCTGATCTGGGTTCGCGACCGGCAGACTTTGCAGCAGCACCTGATCGAGCAACGAGAAGATCGCGGCATTCGCGCCGATGCCGAGCGCAAGTGTCAGCACCACAACGCCGGCAAAGGCCGGGTTCTTCGTCAACATCCTCAACGCATATCGAATATCAGCCAGCATCAAAAAATCTCCTTGCCACAAAAAGGCACAAAAACACATAAAAGAAATTTGGAGATTGCTCGATTCATTTACCTGTGTTCATTCATCGGTTTCTTTGCCACAAGAAGGCACCAAAAGCACATAACAGAAATTGGAGATTGCTCGATTTCATTACGTGTGTTCATTCATTGATTTCTTTTGTGCCTTCTGTGTTCCTCTTTGTGCTTTTTTGTGGCTTCATTCGTAACGAAGGGCGATCAGTGGATCGACACGCGTCGCACGGCGTGCGGGCAAGTAACACGCAAACACGCCCACCAACGTCAGCCCGACTGCCACCACCACAAACGTCGTCGCATCAGTTGCCGAAACTCCAAACAGCAAACTCGACATCAAACGCGTGAGCACAAACGCGCCACCCAAACCAATCACGAGCCCCAGCAACACAAGCCGCATCCCCTGGCCCATGAACAAACGCAGCACGTCGCGAGACCCGGCGCCGAGCGCCATGCGAATGCCAACCTCGTGTGTGCGTTGTGAAACTGAATAGGCGAGCACGCCATACACGCCCGTGACCGCGAGCACGAGCGCGAGCGCCGCAAAGATCGAGAAGAGCATCGCGTTGAAACGACGCGTGGACGATTCGCGCGCGAGAATATCGTCAAAAGTCGCGACTTCCGCTATCGGCAGATCTTTATCAATCTGGCGCACAGCATTCGCGACTCCGGCTGTTAAAGCCTTCGCATCACTCGTCGTCGAACGAATCGACAGCATCACATTGCGCTGCGGCATGCGACCCATCGGCGTATAGATCCTGATGAGTGGCTTGTCTTCCGAGCCGTACGCGCGCACTGCGGGAACCACACCGATAATCTCGTGCCAGGTAGGACTGTCGTACCCGATATGCTTGCCGAGCGCCTCTTCATTGGGCCAGAAGCGGCGTGCGAGATTCTCATCAACGAGCACCACCGGTTTGCCCTGTTCGTCTTCATCACGCGTGAACGTCCGCCCACGCAGGATCGGGATCTTCATCGTCTCGAAGTAATCCGGCGTAATGATGGACCAGTCAACGTTGATGAGCTCGCCCTTTTTCTCCTGACGATAACCTTCGGCAGAGATGTCGGTTTGCCAGCCGTCGCCGATGCCGGGAAGCGCGGCGGAAAGCGTTGCCTTCTGAACACCGGGCTGAGATTGCGCGGCTTGTAGCACCTGTTGCAGCAACCTGTTCAGCTCCGCCTTATCGCGGCCACGACTACGCGAGACCTTCAGTTCCATCGTCAGCACGCCGTTCGGATCGAAGCCGTTGTCAGCGCTCAACAACAGCACGAGACTCTTCACCAGCAATCCCGCGCCAACGAGTAACGCCACGGAGAAAGCAACCTCCGCGACGACGAGGGTGCCGCGCAATCTCTTGCCGGCGGGGTCAGTCGTCGTTGAGCTGCTGTCTTTCAGCGTGTCCTGTAAGTTTGTTTGCGACGAGCGCAGGGCAGGCAGTACGCCGAAAAGTATTCCGGTAAGTAATGAGACGGCGATGTTGAAGACGAGGACTCTGCCGCTGAGCTGCACGCCGCTCATCCGTGGCACTGTTTCGTGCGCGACGCGCGAAAGCAGCAACACGGTCCACGAAGCGAAGAAGAACCCGAGTACACCACCAGCAGTCGCCAACAACAAACTCTCGATCAGCATCTGCCGCACGAGCCTGAATCGCGACGCGCCGAGTGCCGCACGCACCGCAAACTCCTTGCGACGTGCCGCAGCCCGCGCGAGCAAAAGATTTGCGACGTTCGCACACGCGATCAGCAACACGAGGCCGACTGCCGCGAAGAGTATCTTCAACGCGGTGCTGACACGTTTCGTGATGCTGTCCTGAAGCGACACAACGTTGACGACATTCGCGCCGGCGTTGTGAATCGGGTATTGCTGTCGTAACTGTTGCGAGATGCGGTTCATCTCGT
>DATHTI010000352.1:0-1538 GCA_035463335.1 Pyrinomonadaceae bacterium
AGATGGCCAATGAATTCGGCGGCAAGGCCATTTCGCTCGCACAGGTGGACCAGGTGCTGCACGAAGCTGACGTGGTGATCTGTTCCACTGGCGCGCCGGACTACGTCGTCACCGCGGAACGAACTCGCAAAGCACTGGAGCGACGTCGCAATCGCCCGACATGCTTTATCGACATCAGCGTGCCGCGAAACATCGATCCGGCAATCAGCAACATTCCCAACGTTTTCCTTTTCGACATCGACGATCTCGAGTCTGTGATCTCTTCGAACATTCGCGAGCGCGAGCGTGAAGCAGAGCGTGCCGAGCTGATCGTGCAGTCGGAGGTTATGCAGTTTCAGCAGAAGCTTCGTTTGATGGATTTCGGGCCGAGCATCGGCGCGCTGCGACAGAACATGCAGGACATGGCGCGTGCGGAGCTGGCGAAGCAGCGAAAACGACTCGGCGTGCTGACGAAAGATCAGGAAGCCGCGATCGAGTCGTTGCTCATGTCGACCGTCAACAAGATCTCACATCCAATCATCAGCCAGATGCGTCGTTTCTACGAGACGGGCGAGCCTGACGGCACCGATCTTCCCAAAGATCCCTTTGAGGAGTGAGCGAATGCTTCGTCCTCTTATCATCGGCTCGCGCGGATCCAAACTCGCGTTGTGGCAGGCGGAACAGGCGCGCACGCGTTTGCAGTCTCTCGATCCTCAACTCGACGTTCATATCGAGATCATTAAAACCACCGGCGATGTGAAGAATGATCCGCTCTCGGTGATTGGCGGCAAGGGTGTGTTCACAAAAGAGCTCGAAGACGCGCTACTCGACGGCCGCATCGATCTCGCCGTTCACTCGCTAAAAGATCTACCCACGATCTTGCCTGATGGGCTCTCGATCGCTGCGATCTGCGAGCGTGAGGATGCGCGCGATGCGTTGGTGTTGCGTGATGGATCTGAAAATGGATCGTTAATGAATTTGCCGCACGGAGCAGTAGTTGGCACGTCAAGCCAGCGGCGCCTCGCGCAACTCAAAGCGTTGCGCGGCGATGTAGTTGTTCGAGATCTGCGGGGGAATGTTGATACACGGATCCGCAAGCTCGATGAGGGGCAGTACGATGCAGTGATACTCGCATCTGCGGGTTTGGTACGACTCGGATTGCAGGAGCGGATCAGTGCAAGGATCGCAATCAGCGAGATGTTACCGGCGGTCGGGCAGGGCGCGATCGCGATTGAGGCGAATAGTGACAACGAATTCGCCGTTCAGATTACCTCCCGGTTGGACCATCGTGAGACGCGTCTCGCGTGCCTCGCCGAGCGTGCATTTTTGCGGGGACTGGGCGGTGGCTGCCAATTACCCATCGCCGCCCACGCCTTGCTTGATGGTGATGTAATGAAGCTCAACGGCCTTGTGGCGCGGCCCGACGGCTCCGAAATCCTGCGCGACTCATTATCCGGCTCCTCGCAGGACGCCGAAGCCCTCGGCTCCCAATTGGCGGACCAGCTAATTTCTCGCGGTGCTCGGGAGTTACTGTAGGGGCGGCCCTCCGTGGCCGCCCC
>DATHTI010000353.1:0-2487 GCA_035463335.1 Pyrinomonadaceae bacterium
CTTTGCATCACTCGCGTCAACGCAAACGCACCCGCCACTCCCACCACGACACCGACAATGCCGAGTGACATTCCCTGCCTGATCACCATCAACAACACGTCGCGCGCGCGTGCGCCGAGCGCCATGTGAATCCCGATCTCGCGCGTGCGTTGCGACACCGCGAAAGCGAGCACGCCGTACAAACCGATCGCCGCGAGTACGAGGGCGAGCGCGCCAAACACGCTCAGCAGTACCACCGCGAAGCGACGCGTCTCGAGCGTCACGGCCACGCGCTCTTCCATTGTCTTCACGTCGTAAACGGGTTGATTCGGATCGACAGCGAGCACCTGTTCGCGAATGGCGGGCGCGAGCGGCTTCGGATCTCCGGCAGTGCGAACTACGAGCGTTGAAAGTCCTATGTACGCCGGGAGATAGAAGGTACCGTGCGCTTGCTCGGTGAGATCTTTTAACTGTGCGGTCGCGCAGATACCGACGATGGTCGCGTACGGTCCGTTGTCGCTCCAGCTTATGCCGCCGCCGAGCGCGTCGCCGTTGGGCCAGAATCGTTTCGCCAGTTCTTCGTCAATGATGGCCACTGAGTTTGGCGCGAAATAGTTGCCGGCGCGCATGTCCGCCGGCTCGAAACCACGGCCTTTGAGAATTGGCAGGCCGATGGTCTTGAAGTAATCGTGCGATACGAAAGCGTAATCGGCATGCGGCGGCGGATCGCCCGGGTTCGCTTGCCTGCCGCGGATCGAGAAGATCGAGTTGTCGGCGCCCGGCGTGAAGGGAGTCTGGTACGCCGCGCTCGCATGGAGCACACCCGGCAATGCAGACACACGTGCGAGGACGTTGTCGTAGAAGGCTGCGACTTTTGTTGCTTTGTCGTATTGAGCACCCGGCAGAGACATGCGGAGGGTGAGTACGTTCTGCGCGTCGAATCCGGGCTTCACGTCGAGTACCTTGCTAAAACTGCGGACGAGCAAGCCGGCCGAGATCAGCAACACGAGCGCGATCGCGACTTCCGCAACCACAAATGTTCTTCGCAACCATTGACGGGTCGCATTCGTTGAATCGCCGCGTTCAGATTCTTTGAGCGAGCTGACGAGGTTCGTTTTCGAAGCAGTCAGAGCGGGAACAAGTCCGAAGATCACACCGCAAACAAGCGACGCGCCGAGACTGAGCAAAAGGATCCTGAGATCAACCTGGACGCCGCTGACACGCGGAAGGGTACTTGGGGCAAGTGCAAGCAAAGCCTTCGTTCCCCAGAAGGCGAGCAGGATTCCAAAAACGCCGCCGATAACTGCAATGACGAGACTCTCGGTGAGTAGCTGTCGAATGATTCGACCCCGACCAGCGCCCAGCGCGGCGCGAACGGCGATTTCGTGCCCGCGCACAGTCGCGCGTGCCAACAGCAGGTTCGCGACGTTTGCGCACGAGATCAAAAGGACCGCAATCACCGCGCACAGCAAAACAAATAGCGGCTGCCGCACGTCGCTCACGTATTCATCTGTCAGCGAGCGGACTTCGATGTTGAAGATGTCAGGATCCGTGCCGCTTATATTCCGCGCGACACCCGTCATCACGTCCTGCGCGTGCTTGATCGTGGTCCCGCGGTTTAACCGCGCTAGCATCGTGTAGGAGAGACTGCTGCGGCGCTCAGGGGAAAGCTCGCGCGGCGAGAAGGCCATCGGCACCCAGAAATCGACATTCGGATAGATCTCTTCGATACCTTCAGGCGCGACGCCGATGAGCTGGTAGTTGTCGCCGTTGAGCTGGATTGAGTTGTTGAGAACGGCAGTATTGGAGCTATAAAGCCGTTTCCACAAAGCCGTACTCAGTACCACCACACGCTCGTTGCCAAACTTGTCTTCTTCCGGAGTAAAGAACCGGCCCGCAACGGGATTGATCCCGAGTGTCGGAAAGAACGTTGCCGTAACCCGTCCGGCTTGCAAACGCTCCGGGATATTCACGCCGGTGAGATTGTAGTTGCGAGTAGCGAAAGCCGCCGTCGATTCAAAGATGTCCGTCTGGCGACTGTAATCGACATAGTGAGGACCAGAAACGGACGTGCGCGGAAGATTGATCTTCGGCATCTGGTTATGGACCACAACCACGCGATCCGGATCAGCAACCGGCAATTTCCGTAATAACACCGCATCAACGACCGTGAATGTCGCGGTCGTCGCCCCAATCCCCAACGCCAACGTCAGCACAGCTATCCCCGCGAAGCCCTTCCGCTTCACCAACCCTCTCAGGGCATATCGCAGATCAGTGAAAATCGTATTCATGAAATCCGTTTAATCCGTGTTACTCGTATCGCAGCGCGACCAGTGGATCGACCTTCGTCGCGCGGCGCGCCGGCAAATAGCACGCAACAAACGCCGCCACCAGCAAACATACCGAAACCAAACTAAACGTCAGCAGATCCGTCGGTTGCACACCTACCAGCAGCTTCGCGATAAACCGCGTGAGCACCCACGAACCTGCCAACCCGATCACCATCCC
>DATHTI010000354.1:0-16519 GCA_035463335.1 Pyrinomonadaceae bacterium
GAAGCGAAAGAGGTCAGCGAGGAGCAGTTCTTTACGCAGGGAGAGTCTGGCGGCACGGTGGTTTCTTCCGCCTACCAGCTCGCGCTGGACATCATCAGGCAGCGCTTCCGGCCATCGGATTGGAACATCTATCCGTTTCACTTTTCTGACGGCGACAATTATTACTCCGATAACGAAGAAGCAGTGCGGCTCGCGGACGAGTTGATCGCAACGTGCAATCTGTTTGGGTATGGCGAGATTGGTGAAGAAGGCTCGTCAAGTTACAGGCGTTCTTCGGGAGCGTTGCTGTCGATCTTCAGCGATCGGCTACAGCACAAGGATCGGTTTGTTGGTGTACGGATCGACGATAAGGAAGACGTCTATCCGGCGCTGAAACAGTTTTTTGGCCGGAGAAACGTCGAGACTCCAGCATGAGGTGTCCACAGCAGATTTCTGTGTAATCTGTGGATGGTTTTATGGAAGACAAGGAGATCAAAGAACTCGAGAAGGCAGTCGAGCAGATCTGGGACGTTGCTCTGCGGTTTGGTCTCGATCCATATCCGACGAACTTCGAGATCGTGCCCGCGACGGTGATGTACGAGGTTGGCTCGTATGCGTTGCCGGGCCGCTATTCCCACTGGACGTTCGGTAAAACTTACCATCGCATGAAGACTATGTACGACTTCGGACTCTCGAAGATCTACGAAGTCGTCATCAATACAAATCCGGCTTACGGTTTCCTGCTGGAAACGAATAGCCCGATTCAGAACAAGATGGTGATCGCGCACGTGCTCGGTCACGTCGATTTCTTCAAAAACAATTCCTACTTCTCAAAAACCAATCGCCGCATGGTGGAAAGTGTCTCGACGCACGCGCAGCGAATGATGGAGTACGAATTCCGGCACGGGCGCAAGACAGTCGAGCGATTCCTCGACGCCGTGCTCGCGATCGAAGAGCACATCGATCCATATTTCTTTATCAAGCGCGAGATCTCGATCGCTGAAGAAAAGCGGCGCGCGGAGCATCAACCGAAAGATGGTCCATACGACGATCTCTGGGTGCTCGACAAAAGCGCCCACGCAGCCAAACCACCCGAGAAGACTGACGACGAGAAACCGCGCGAGCGTTTGCCGGAAAAAGATCTACTCTATTACATCATGAAGAACTCGCCGTCGCTCGCGCCGTGGCAGCGCGATGCGATCGCGATGGTGCACGAAGAGATGGAATACTTCGTGCCGCAGATGCAGACGAAGATCATGAATGAAGGCTGGGCCAGCATCTGGCACGCGCGCATCATGCGCGAGCTCGATCTGGGCGACAACGAGCACATCGAGTTTGCGAATCTTCATTCGGGCGTCGTCTCGCCGCAAAAAGGGCAGCTCAATCCCTACTATCTCGGTTACAAGATCTACGAGAACATCGAGCGCCGTTGGAATGAGCCGTCGAAAGAAGAGCGCGAAAAGTTTGGACGCGTGGGCAACGAAGGGCGCGAGAAGATCTTCGAGGTGCGCGAGCTTGATAACGACGTTTCATTCCTGCGCAATTACCTGACGGAAGAGTTGTGTGAAGAGCTCGACTTGTTTGTGTTTGAGCTGGTTGAGGAAGAGGAGTGGACGATTACGGAGAAGCGCTGGGAGAAGGTGCGCGATCAGCTTGTTTCAAACATGACGAATTTCGGTTTTCCGTACTTGCAGGTTGAGGATGGAGACTACAACGGCAATCGTGAGCTCTACATGAAGCACTGCTACGAAGGCACCGAGCTCGACATGCGCTACGCCCGCAAGGCCCTCGAACACGTCCACACTCTCTGGGGCCGTCCCGTGCATTTAGAGACGATGATCGATGAGGAGTCTACCGTTTTGCATTTCAATGGAGATGAGCACGGCGAGGATTAAATATTCAATGCCTTGCCGACTGACGGATCTCTTCTAACTCTCCAAATCTTCGAATCCAGATAGTAGTGAATAAACGCGTACCCCCAGAGGAACGCGATGCCAACGTGTGTCGCTGAAGACGGCCCTAGGTTGTTCAGTAATTGTCGCGGTCCCTGGTAGATGATCCCGAATACGATGCCGAATGCGATGTAGAACAGCACTCGCCTGCTGATCAGCTCCGCCGCCCCATACTTCTCACGCGATTTGTATTTCTGATTGTGAAACCAGATCAAGCGGTGATACTGGAAATTGTGATAGATCGTGAGTATCGCCACGATCGCGATCGGCTTGTGCGGCATCGGCGTCAGCAACACGATCCAGTGCATCGGGATCGCCGCCGCCAGTAGTAGATACTTCGGCACGTTCAAAGGCTCACCGGAAATCGCACGCTGCACCTGCCGTCCAATCCAGACGATAAAAAGCAGTATCGTGCCCGCGAGTAGCAGCTTCGAAAAACCACTCACACCGCCACGCAACAAAGCAGGCACACGCACCATCGCTTCCGGATCGCGCGCGATAAACTCGACGAACGGATAGTTGAACGCAAACAGCAGCAACCCGCGATCAAGAACGTTGTCAATGCGCGCCAGATCACCGTTTTTCTTCTTGTAAAGCACCATAAAGCCGTAGTGTTGCTTCACGAGGTGATAGTAGGCCCAGAGCGCAGCCACGAAAAAGAAGACAAAGCCGGCGCCGGCGAGAACCATCACTGGTCCAATCGCGAAAAAGAGCAGCGAGCCCCAGAGCAGCCGGGCGCGGTTCTTTCTTTCAGTGCGATCGAAATAGGTGCGCGAGAAGGTTCCGAAGACGTGTGGCGCATCGATTAGTATGGCCCAGGCGGCCACCATCGGAACGAGGGGAACGAGCCCGCTCACGTACAGAATCAGCAGCACATAACTCGAGACGACTGAGCCGATAAACCAGACGAGATCGTCACGCCCGCTGATAATCCAGCGCAACGAGATCGCGCTCGCGACAGGCTTGGTGATAATTTCAGCACTCGCAGCCATGAGAGTTGCCACATTTTAGCAACCAGTCACAAAGAGTCACAAAAGAAACAAAGACGAAAACCCACATCACGAACGTTGAGCAGAAATATCTTTTGTGTTTTTGTGCCTTTTTGCGGCTAAAATAAATCGTGAACAAACAACTCTTCCAGGCGCACCCATGGCATGGCGTAACGCCCGGCCCGCGCACGCCCGAACTCGTCAACGCCTACATCGAGATCGTTCCTACTGACGCCGTTAAATATGAGCTTGATAAGTGGTCAGGTCACTTGCGAGTCGATCGGCCACAGCGCTTTTCATCGATGTCGCCGACACTATACGGTTTCATACCGCAAACATACTGCGGCCGCGAGGTGGCAGAGCTGTGCGCGACGCGCACCGGCCGCACAGGAATTGAAGGCGACAAAGATCCGATGGACATCTGTGTCCTATCGGAGAAGTCGTTTACGCATGGCAGCTTTTTCCTCCACGCGCGGCCGATTGGTGGATTGAGAATGATCGACGGAAATGAGGCCGACGACAAGATCATTGCTGTCCTGGAGTCGGATTTGGCTTATGGGAAGATTCTCGAAATCCGCGATGTGCCGCAGGGATTGATCGATCGCCTGAAGCACTACTTTTTGAGTTACAAGCAGCTTCCGAGTGATACGGAGAAGAGGGTCGAGATTGTGGATGTTTACGATCGCGTGGAAGCGCAGGACGTGATTACTCGGAGCTTAAGGGATTACGAGGAAGAATTTGGCCGCGGATGAACGCGGATTTTAAGACGAGGATTAGCCTAGTCTTTCCGATATACCGCAGCGGGGGCAGACGAGCCCCCGCCAGTGTTCCTCATCAACCCACTTCGCCAACGCGGGACCTTGCGGGTGCTGGGCGCCGTGATGCTGATGGTGATGTTTGCGCTCCGCGGCCTCCGCGCTGCAATGTTTACAGAGCCAGCCATAACCCAAATTGAAGAAGTGGGTCGTCTGGTGCATAGGGCCGCATTTTACATGCAATCAGCGCCTTGAGTCAGGAGATTCCATCAAGCGCACCGGCACTGACATCTGCCTGCCGTTGCGCCAGATCTGAACCTGGACAGTTTCGCCGATCTGATGCTTGTCGAGTATTCGGAACAGATCGTCTGCATTCGACACTTTTTCGTTGTTGATACCCACGATGATGTCGCCAAGCTCGACGTCGCCCATCTCGGTTTGCTGAACACCGCGCAAACCCGCCGCCGCCGCGCCGCCGCCACGCGCGACCTGGTAAATCAACACGCCATCTTCAACCGGCAAGTCGATTTGGTTTCGGAGCGTTGAAATATCACGCGTGTTGATACCAAGCTTCGGACGCCGCACACGGCCGTTTTGGAGCAACTGCGGCACAACGCGCTTGGCAATACTCACCGGCACTGCAAAACCAACGCCGGCTGAACTGCCCGAGGGTGAAAGAATCTGAGAGTTGATACCGATCATGCGGCCACGCGAATCCAGCAACGGCCCACCGGAATTTCCCGGATTGATCGACGCATCTGTTTGAATGGCGCCTTCAATCAGTCGATTGTTACGGGCGCGGAGCGGTCGCTGTAATCCACTGATCACACCCGTTGTCAGCGTGCGATCCAAACCAAACGGATTTCCGATCGCGAGCACTTTCTGTCCGACGACCAGCTTGTCTGAATCGCCCAACGGAACGACCGTAAGTGGACCGGCCGGTTTCTCAGTCAAGCGAATCACGGCGAGGTCAGTGTCAGGATCGCCGCCGACCACTACGGCCGGATAGTCTTTCTTTCCGCCCATGCTGACGGAGAGTTTCTGCGCGCCTTCGATCACGTGGTAATTCGTCAGAATGTTTCCCTGCTGGTCCAGAATCGATCCGGAACCCGAGCCTTCCTGCGGCTCAACGAAACCGAAGAAGTCGCGCGCGTATGACGTTGAGTGGATGAAAACCACGCCGGGACTGAGCGTGCGGTAAACCTCGATATTGTTCTGTTCGTCGGTTGAAGTTGCGGGATCGCTGATTCCGGCAGGCGGTGCTTCGCTGTACGCAGCCTGCGACGGCTGAAAGCGATTGTTAATGCGGTCCAGGATCACCACTGCTCCAGCCGCGAAAATTCCTGAGATAAGAGCAATCAACAAAATCTGGCGTGCGGTAAGTTTGTACATAAAACGTCGTCCCTCTCTAAAATTGTAGCTTTGGGCAAGAGGTGGCTAATAACATCGGTTTTAGGATGCTCTCAGAACGGGCGCCGTTGCGAGCCAGATTATACAACGCACGGCGGCGATGGCGAGTTTCGAATCGTCATCCACAGATTGCGCAGATTGAGAAAATAGTAGCTGTAATCTGTGGATGAAGGATCCTAGTTGGTAAGGTTTTCGATGTAACCAAGGACGACGACGGGCGTTTACCAGCCCATCGCCACACAGCCGGTCGCAACATGGACGAGCATCAGGATAACGTAAATGCCGAGCACGACATTGAGACCACGTTTAGCCATTGGCAGGTGGGCACAGCGGTAAAGAATGTAGGCGGCGCAGGCGCCGATGACGAGTTTTGCGCCGAGGAAAGTCAACTCACCGTGTTCGAGAATGCGGGCCATGAGGGCATTGCCTTCGGTGGCCACGTCAAGACGAATCCAGAGAATGGTTAGTTGGGCATCGAGCCAGTTTAGAGTGAAAAGTAGACAGCTTTTAGAAAGCTTACCCACGGGGCACCTCGTCAGCCAAACGTTGTTAAACCTCGGCCCTTTACGCGAGAACCCTCGAAGCCTGGTAGCTTCGAGGGTTCCTGCGCCACGGGAGGAACGAGCTCGTTCTTATGTTGAATAGAAAGAGTGAATCGCGATTTAATTCCGGTATCTGTTGAATCCGTGGTTAATATTTACTCCATTGCCGAGGTTCTGAAAGAGGCATCACGAATGCTGAAAGCCGCTGGCGTGCCTGAAGCGCGACGCGAGGCGGGCTCGCTACTTTCGTTCGTACTCGATAAAGATCGCACGTTCCTGATCAGTCACGCTGAAGATCCGGTTGAAGACGATTCTTTGGACCAGTTGCGCGAATTCGTGGAGCGTCGCGCGGCGGGAGAGCCGTTGCAGTACATCACCGGCGTGCAGGATTTTTACGGGCGCGAGTTTCGCGTCACGCCTGATGTTTTGATTCCGCGTCCGGAAACAGAATTACTCGTCGAAGCCGCGCTTGAAGTAAACACGAGCAAGGATGCGTTTATCTGCGATGTAGGAACGGGATCTGGTTGTATCGCAGTGACGTTGTTGTGTGAGTTGTCTGGCGCGCGTGCGGTTGCGGTTGACAAGTCTCCGGAAGCACTCGAGATAGCGAAAATTAATGCTGCGAAACAAGCTGTTGCAGATCGCGCTGTGTTTATGGTTTCTGATTGTTTCGACGCGCTGGACCGCGGTGAGTATCAGTTTGATCTAATCGTCTCGAATCCGCCGTACGTCTCAGAATCAGCCCTCGCGGGACTTCAGCGCGAAGTTCGCGACCATGAGCCGGTCGTAGCTTTATCTCCCGGTCACGACGGGCTGAGCGTCATTCGCCGATTACTTACCGAAGCTCCTGCTTACCTGAAACGAAATGGACACTTATTGATGGAAATCGGATTCGATCAAGGGGAAGCTGTCAGAAGTCTCATTGACGAAGCCGTATGGTCCCTGGTCGAAGTCCGTCCCGACCTCCAGTGCATCCCCAGAATTGTCGTCTTACAGCGACTGTAGGGGTGGCCCTCTGTGGCCACCCCAGCGTGAGATCTCGACGCTGGGGCGGCCACAGAGGGCCGCCCCTACAATACATGCCACAAGCTTTCGCTTTGTGGTGTTTAGCGTTCAGAGCCGCGAAATACGCGACACTGTAACCCCAGACATTTAAGGAGACCGAGTTATGTACAGGTTTTTAGGCCGAAGTCTGCTGATTGCTGCGTTAGTGACGTTCACAGGCGTCGCTGCGTTTGCGCAAAGGGGCAAAGATCGCTCCCTCACTTGTCGTGAGAACAACTGGTACAACGACAGGCTCGTCAGCAATTGTGAAATCAGAGAGCAAACACTGGCGCCGAGCGGTGGCACGATCGCGATCGACGGGCGGCAAAACGGAGGCATCAACGTAAAAGGTTGGGACCAGAACCAGATTCTCGTGCGCGCACGCGTGCAAGCCGGCGCGCCGACCGCTGCCGAAGCCGAAGCGCTTGGCAAGCAGGTGAGAATTGAAACCAGCGGCACGAAGATTCACGCGATTGGTCCCGAGCCGCGACGGGATTACCACTGGGACGTGAGTTATGAAGTATTCGTTCCGCGCCGTGCCGATCTTTCACTCGAGACTCACAACGGCGGCATTGCGATCGCGGACGTAAACGGCCGTATCGACTTCAACGCATTAAATGGCGGCGTTGTTTTGAAGCGAGTGGGTGGAGCAGTGAAAGGCTCGACAACGAATGGCGGTCTCGTCATCGAGCTGAGCGGCGATCGCTGGGACGGCGAATCGATGGACGTCAGCACGACCAATGGTGGCGTGATCATGTCAGTGCCGGAGAATTATTCAGCTCGCATTGAAACAGGAACGGTCAATGGTGGTGTAAATACCGAATTCCCGGTGACTGTTCAGGGTCGCATCACACGCCAGCTCGCCCTCAACCTCGGCTCTGGCGGCGCGATGGTTCGAGCGATGACGACAAACGGTGGTGTTCATCTAAAGAAACTCAACACGAACGAATAGGGCAAAAAGCACAAGAAAGTTAAGCACAAAAGTCACAAAAGGTAAGAAGATTTCGAGCTTTCGCCTGAAAGAAATTTTCTTTTGTGACTTTTGTGCCTTTTTGTGGCTAAAACACTTTGCGCTTCTTTGCGGCTTCAATTACTCTGTCCGCCATCGTGGACAAGTTTCGTATCTCAGGTGGCCGCCCACTTCACGGCAGAGTCTCCATTAGCGGTGCCAAAAACTCGGCGCTGCCATGCATGGCGGCGGCGCTGCTCACCGCCGAAACGGTTACACTCCACAACATTCCTTACGTTCGCGACATCATCACGCAGCGCCGCCTGCTTGAAGACATCGGCGCGACAGTCCTGACTCCCGAGCTCAGAACACACAAAATCACCGCCGCACACGTCGAGCTTTTCGAAGCGCCTTACGAGCTCGTCAAAACGATGCGCGCGTCAGTGCTCGCGCTCGGACCGCTGCTCACTCGCTTCGGTAAAGCAAAAGTCTCGCTGCCGGGCGGTTGTGCAATCGGAACGCGGCCAATAGATTTGCACCTGGCTGGATTCGAAGCGTTTGGCGCGGAAGTAAAACTCGAAGCCGGAAACGTTGTCGCGCGAGCGCCGCGCGATGGGCGCCTGCGTGCTGCAGAGATTCACTTCAACAAAGTCACCGTCACGGGAACTGAAAACCTGATGATGGCGGCAACACTCGCACGCGGAACCACGACGCTGCACAACGCCGCTCGCGAGCCGGAGATCGTCGATCTCGCCGATCTACTGAACAAGATGGGCGGACGCGTTAACGGCGCCGGATCTGAGACGATTCAGATCGAGGGCGTCGAGTCGCTGGGCGGCGCAGAGCACACGATCATTCCCGATCGAATCGAAACGGGAACATTTATCGTGGCTGCCGCCCTCACGCAGGGACAGCTCGAGATCAAAGACTGCCGTCCCGATCACCTCGAGAGCGTGATTTCACAACTGCGCAGCGTTGGTGTCGTGATCAAAGAAGTCAATCCAACGACGTTGGAAGTGAGTTGTCCGGACGGGCTTAAAGCCGGCGACGTCACAACCGCGCCTTATCCTGAGTTTCCGACTGACATGCAGGCGCAGTACATGGTCCTGATGACGCAGGCCGAAGGACGGTCAGAGATCGTCGAGACCGTTTTCGAGAACCGCTTCATGCATGCGTCTGAGCTCCAGCGCATGGGAGCGCAGATTCAGATCGACGGGCGATCTGCAATCGTCAATGGTCCAACGAAATTGAATGGGGCTCGTGTGATCGCGTCGGACCTGCGCGCCTCCGCCTCGCTGGTGCTGGCCGGGCTGATCGCAAACGATGAGACGTTGATCGATCGCGTTTACCACATCGATCGTGGTTACGAGAAGATCGAAGCGAAACTGCGCGCCGTCGGTGCCGAGATTGAACGAATTATCGCGCCGGTTGTCACGGCGCAACTGTTGGAGATGGTTTAAGCTTAGAAGGGGAGAGAATGTCAGAAGAGAACTGCTTGTTTTGCAAGATCATCGACGGAAGAATTCCGACCGATTTCGTATACCAGGATGATTATTGTGTGGTGATTCGCGATATCAACCCGCAGGCGCCGACGCACGTGCTCGTCATTCCGCGCGATCATATCGAGTCGCTTGATGATGCTTCGCAAAAGGATGAGGGACTACTCGGACACTTGCTGCGTGTTGGCGCGCGGGTCGCGAATGATTTAGGGCATGTGGAATCCGGATACCGGACTGTGATTAACACCGGTGCCGGAGCGGGGCAGTCGGTGTTTCACTTACATGTCCACATTCTGGGTGGACGCCCGATGAATTGGCCGCCCGGTTAACCACAGATTACACGGATTTGTTTAGACCTTTGGCGCGACGGCTCTCACTGCATCCGAGACACCCGCCTCATACTTCTTGAAATTCTCATTGAATCTCCGTGCGAGGTCGGCGGCCTGGCGATCGTAAGCCTCTTTATCTTCCCACGTGTTGCGCGGTTGCAGCACTTCGCCCGGCACGTCCGGACACGATACCGGAACATTTACCCCGAAGATCGGATCAGGTCGCGTCTCGGTTTGTGCGAGCGATCCGTTCAGTATCGCGCGGATCATCGCACGCGTGTACTTGATCTTCATGCGCTGACCGACACCGTATGGACCACCGCTCCAGCCAGTATTTACCAGCCAGCACGCCGCATCGTGACGCTCAATCTCCTTACCAAGCAGACCAGCGTAAACGCCCGGATGCAGGACCATGAACGGCGCGCCGAAGCACGTCGAGAAAGTTGCCTGCGGCTCCGTGATGCCTCTTTCAGTGCCGGCCACTTTCGCCGTGTAACCGGATAGGAAGTGATACATCGCCTGCTCGGGTGACAAGCGCGCGACCGGCGGCAGCACACCAAACGCGTCAGCCGTCAGCATGATGATGTTGCGCGGATGTCCGGCGCGTCCTTCAGGCACGATGTTGTCGATGCTTGTGAGCGGGTACGACGCGCGTGTGTTTTCAGTCTTGCGTGCATCGTCGAGATCGATCTGGCGCGTCACCGGATCGTAAACAACGTTTTCGAGGATCGTGCCAAACATCTTCGTCGTGCGATAGATGTCAGGCTCGGCTTCTGCTGACAGTTTGATCACCTTCGCGTAGCAGCCGCCTTCGAAATTGAACACGCCATCGTCGGACCAGCCGTGTTCGTCGTCGCCGATCAAACGACGCTCCGGATCAGCCGAGAGAGTCGTCTTGCCGGTTCCTGACAGGCCGAAAAAGATTGCCACGTCGCCTTCAGCGCCGACGTTTGCCGAGCAGTGCATGCTCATCACGTCGCGTTGCGGCAAAAGGTAATTCATGATCGTGAAGGCGCTCTTCTTTGTTTCACCGGCGTAAGACGTTCCGCCGATCAGGACCAGTCGCTGGCTGAAGTCCATCAGGATGAACGTTGGCGATCTGGTGCCGTCACGCTGCGGGTCAGCCTGGAAGCTCGGAAAGTTGATGATTGTGAATTCCGGTTGGTGTGGCTCAGTTGCCTCGCTGTCGCTAATGAACATCGTGCGTGCGAACAGCGAGTGCCACGCCAGCTCATTCACGACGCGTACCGCGAGGCGATACTTCGGATCGGCGCCGACGAACGTATCCTGCACGAAGAGCTCGCGGCCTTTTGCGTGGGCCATCATGCGCTCTTTCAGTGCATTGAACTTCTCCTGCGGGAAGTCTTTGTTTACGTCGCCCCAGAAAACTTTGTCTTCGCTGCCCGGCTCACGCACAATTGCTTTGTCTTTCGCAGCGCGGCCCGTGTGCTCACCTGTGTCGACAATCATCGCGCCGTGATTCGAAAAGACGCCTTCATTGCGGCGCGCGATCTCTTCGTAAAGCTCCGGCGCGTTGAGGTTCCAGTAAACACGAGCCGGTTCCTTGATGCCGTAGTTGTCCAACTCGTATGAAGTATTTTTTCGACCCAGATGTTCGGTGGTAATACTAGCGGTGCGAATCGATGCCATTAAGCAGTCTCCATTCAAAGACAAAGAAGGTCCATAAAGCGTTTGGTCCGGCCAAAGGTTGATTACAAGAGTTCCGGGCTCTGGCGCTGTCGTGCGAGCTCGCGCAGAGCGTCGGATAAGTCACGCGCAGCCCGCTCGATGCGATCGGCTGCGGTTCGTAACGACTCAACCTCGTCAGCTGAACGAGAGAGGACGGCCGCGAGTGCGGCATCCACTTGCTCACGGAGACGGTTGGCCTCATTTTCGGTTTCTTGTTCGGCGCGAGATCGTTGGGAAGCTATAGCCTGCTGGTTCATTGCTGGATAAATTCGACGGAATAAAAAGTATTTACGCTAAACTCAATTTCTTTTTTGAGATGCCGCTTGGTTGTGAGCGGACTTGTAAGTCTGACATTTGCGCGTATTTCAAGCAAGTGCAGCCTCACGCTTTTGTCGCATAAGTGAACAAAGTCAACGATTTACGCATGATTCCCGATGCAAAATCCTTCACGGCCGCCGAGTGGAAACTCATTCAGCGGCTCAACAGTCCTCTTAGAGTACAACGCTATTTCAGTTCGCTCCCGTACAACTGGGAGAAGAATGGCGGCACGGTTCGATCGTTTCGGGAAATCGTCAAACGCAGGGAAGCGCAATGTCTCGAGGCGGCGGTGGCGGCGGCCGTGATTCTCGAGCAGCATGGCTACCCGCCTTTGCTGCTGGATTTGGAATCGCAGGATTTGTTGGACCACGTGATCTTCGTGTTCAAGGAGAACGGGTGCTGGGGCTCGATCGCGCGTTCACGCGATCGCGGGTTGCATGGACGCAAGCCGGTTTATCGATCGTTGAGAGCGTTGGCTTTGAGTTATTTCGATCCGTTCGTGGATTTTACTGGCAGATTGAAAGGCTATGGCGTCACCAGTCTTTATGAGCTGGGCGATTACGACTGGCGCTTCTCGCCGCGCAAGATGTCGAAAATCGAGCACCACCTCCGCGCCATCCCTCACAAACCAATTCGCTCTTCGGACCGCCGTTACGAAAAACTCCTCGCCCGCTATCATCAGTACAAAAAGCGCTATCCCGACCGCTCACCGGTTTACTACGACAGCCGCTCAACGTGGATGATGTAGACCACAAAAGGCACAAAAGAACAAAAGGCACATAAATTTTCATTTCACTGGCGCCGTTAACTCGTTAGTTCTTTTTGTGCGTTTTGTGCCTTTTTGCGGCTATCCAGTAGCATGTGAACGATGACGGCGGCGACGATGATTGTGCCGCCGAGTAGGGCCCAGCGTGAGGGTCGTTCTCCGAGGACGAAGAACACCCAGACGGGATTCAGTACCGGTTCGATGTAACAGATGATGCCCGCATCCAATGACCTCACGCCGCGCGCCATGCCTTCAGTGAAAAGTGCATAAGCGATTCCGAGCTGGACCACACCGAGATAAGTAACACTGAGCGCGTTGTGAACATTCAGGTTCAACAACGCGGGCAATCCCCACCATGCAAGCACGACGACCGCCAGTAAATTCCCATAAATCACAGAGGAGGCACGATTGACTTCACGCGCCCGCGGATGACGCAGCAGAAGAAAATAGAACGCGAAGCAGAGCCCGGAGGCGAGGGCCATGATGTTTCCTTCGATGTCCTGCGGACGAAGCTGGCCCACGAAGAACAATGCCATGCCGCCGAGACACACCAGCACCGTCAGGAGATCACGAAAACGAAACTTCTCCTTGTAGATCAAAGGCTCAAAGATCATGACGTACACCGGTGCGGTGTATTGCAGAAAGATCGCGTTTGCTGCGGTCGTGGCTTTGGTTGAGAGAACAAAGAGCACGAGTAACACGGCATAAAGGACTGAGGCGGTCGCCGAAATACCGTTCAGGCCAAACCCTTCACGCCTGGTAAGGATCGCGACGGTGATCATCGCGAACAGTGAGCGGCAAAACGAGAGCTCCAGCCCGGTCAGTGTGTTCCACTTGATGAACAGGCCGCCTGTGCTCCAGAGAAATGCTGCAGCAAAGACTAAGAGGAGAGGTGAGCCGCGGAACTTCACTGATTATTGGCGGATTTTTTCAGATACTTCCCGAACACTCCGTTCCAGGGAGGAATAACAATCGAGACGGCGCCCTGCGCCTGCGCCTGACAGGCCAGGCGAATCAACGGTTTCGCTTCCGCGGTGTCAATGTAGCCAAACTCCTTGATCTTTTTGCCCTCACGTGCGGCAACGTCCGAAAGTTTCTCTGCACCGCCAAGCACGCCAACCCAACACGTCCCACATGACGCCGAGCGACATTCAACCGGAATCGGCCCCTCAACCCGGCGCGGATCCAGCTCGCGCCAGTTGCGCGAACGATCGTCAGCGGCTCCCCACGCCAGATCCTGCAGGTTATTCAAACGATACTTCGCGCGCTCGTCGTTTTCGTCGTAAGTGACGGTCCACTTCTTATCGACAGTTTTCAGAAAACTGAAGAAGCCCTGGCTGTCGTCGACTGCACGTTCCCGCAAAACGTCGCTGGGCGACTTGCGAGCGTGTTTCTTATCGATCAGCACCTGGCCGGGCGCGGCTTCGAATGCAGCCAAACCCGCCTGCCGGATCGTCATGAAAGCAACTGCTGTAATACCGATCACGAGCGACTGATCTACCTTTGCTTGACCAGCGACTTGCTGAGCAATCGACAAGATCTGATCCGTGAGCGGCGGGTTATCGGCGGTGGAAAACGCATGTGCATGTTTCTGCACAGCGCTCTTAACCTCAGGCCAGTAACGATGACCATAGAGAAACGTGTGCGACGAGTCGATCTGGTCCTTCAGGAAATACTTACCCTGCATCAGCAGACGCTGCGCGAGCGTTTCCGGGTCGTCTGATTGCTCAAGAGCCTGAAACAACGACAGCGGATAAAACGAAAACCAGATCTGTGTCGCGTTGCGATCTACTTCATGAATTGAGCGCAGCAAAGTGGTCAGTGTTGCCGACCACGATTCTTCGTCGTGTTGTTTGAGAAAATCTTCAAAAGGTGTCATATCAATAAATGTAATAAGCCACAGATTAACACTGATAACACGGATTCATTTGACAACGCTCTCCCGCGGGAGTAAAAGTCAGCTACCGGGCTCGTAGCTATCTCCCCAGAAAACCCACGCATTCAGGAGGTTCTAGATGGACGCCAATCGACCAGACGTTGCGAAATCAGGCCGCACGTTTGACAGCGCTTACAGCTTCTCTTTCAGCGTCGGTATCGGCCTCGTGCTTTTCATTGCCGGCCTCGTTATCAGCCTGACTCTCGGTCAGGGAGCGACCATCGGTCTCATCTTCGGTATCCCGCTACTCATTGCTGGTTTGGTGCTGCCAGTCTTCATGATGCGCGACCTTTTCCAGCACAACATAGTTGACGGCGCTTGCCCGTACTGTGACGCGCCCATCAAAACTTCAGACGCGACCATTCGCTTGAACTGCCCTTCGTGTAAGCGTTTGATCGAGGTGCGGGAAACAACGTTGCAGCCGGGCGAGTGACGTCTCAGTAGCCAATCGAAATCCAATCGCGCGTCCAGTAATCGCTGAGCGTGAAGGCAAACATAATCGCCATCCAGAACAACGCGGAAGCCAGAATCACCCAGATCAGGCGTGTGCTGTAGCGCACGTGCATGAAATAGAGCACCACGAATGTTGCTTTCGTGACGGCGATCGTCATCGCCACAATGTTGTTGAGTGGTCCGGGAAAATCCTGGAACGCTGCCCATACCGTCAGGGCCGTGCCCACCAGCAGCACCCCAAAGATCGTTACGTAGACTCTGACTGGAACTATGTGTTCGCTCATTTATCAATGCACCATGTGCCGCCCGAGCAAGTACAGCAACGGAAACAGAAATATCCACACGATGTCCACGAAGTGCCAGTAAAGCCCAATCACTTCAACCGGACTGTGATACTCAGGATCAAAACGCCGCCTGAGTGAAAAGATAATCAGGTACGTCAACAAGCCAGCGCCGATGATCATGTGGATCGCGTGCATGCCGGTCATCGCGAAGTAGATCCAGTAGAACATCTCGACCTTTTCTTTTGTCGCGCCTTCCAGCAAGTGCAATTTGTGATGATCTGTGTCCCCGTGCTGCGCTATTTCCGGGTTAAACGGATTGCCCGGAATCAAGCGGCCGGGAATCAGGTGATCGTTATACTTGTCGGTATACTCCTTAGCCTTCACACCCAGAAATGTCAGGCCCAGCAGCAGTGTCGCAACCAGACAAAGCACCTGAGGGCGATGTTTACCCACCTGCGTGAAATAGACGGCCATCGCCATCGTGAAACTACTCAAAATCAGCACGCCGGTGTTGACCGCACCGAGCGTGATATCAAGGTGGTTACTGCCTGACGCAAAAGCCGCGGGATAGAGCCCCCGGTAGAGCGTGTAGGCGAGAAACATCCCGCCGAAGAACATGATTTCGGTCACGAGGAAGATCCACATGCCGAGCGTGCCCGCCTCACGCTGCTGCTCCATGTTCTCAAAATGGTGCTGCAGCGCCGGGTGGCCGTGGACTTCTGGTGCTGTGGTCGCGTGGCTAGCCATCTTCAAATACGCTCTAGCTCGGGCCGGAATTTACCGACCACCTCAGTCTCTTCGCGCGGTGCGAATTCATAAGCATCCCAGGTAACAACCGGCGTCACTTCAAAGTTCTCAGTTGGCGGCGGCGAGGCCGTGCGCCATTCGAGTCCCGGCAAGTGCCACGGGTTCGCTTCCGCGCGGCGGCCGTAACGCATCGACCACACAAAGTAAATTGCGGGTATCAACATTCCAAAGCCGAGAATCGAGGCGCCCGCGCTCGACAACACGTTGAAGACCTGAAACTCCGGCGGGTAGGCGTGATACCGTCGCGGCATGCCGAGATACCCGGCCACAAACTGCGGCAGGAACGTCAGATTGAAGCCCACGAAGATCACGAGCGCGCTGAAGCGTCCCCAGCCTTCGGGATACATACGCCCGCTGATCTTGGGCCACCAGTAATGCAGGCCGCCGAGGTAACCCATCAACGCGCCGCCAACCATGATGTAGTGGAAGTGCGCGACGACGAAATACGTGTCGCTCACGTGCACGTCAACCGCGAGCGATGCGAGGAACAAACCCGTCATGCCGCCAATCGTAAAAAGCCCGATAAACCCAAGCGCGTAAAGCATCGGCGTGTCGTAAGAAATGGACGATTTATAGAGCGTCGCAGTCCAGTTGAAAACCTTGATTGCCGACGGAATCGCCACCGCAAAGCTCAGAAACGAGAAGATCATTCCGGCGTAGACGGACTGACTGGTGACAAACAGGTGGTGGCCCCAAACCAGAAAACCAAACACGGCGATCGCGATACTTGAGAACGCGACGAAGGTGTAGCCGAAGATATTCTTGCGCGAGAAGTTTGCAACCAGCTCGCTGATCACGCCCATCGACGGCAGGACCAT
>DATHTI010000355.1:0-11805 GCA_035463335.1 Pyrinomonadaceae bacterium
TACTCGATGAGGGATTAACGCCGGCTCAGGTGCGTGCGGCCGGTGGTGGCGCAACGTCGTTCCGCCTGCACGCAGGCAATCCTTTTGCCGATGTCAGTCAAACGGATTACGGTGTGTTTATTCAGGATGACTGGCGCATCAGACCAAACCTGACGTTCAGCTTTGGTCTGCGCTACGAGACGCAAACCAACGCGCACAGCAAGTATGACTTCGGGCCACGACTCGCAGTTGCGTGGTCGCCAGGCGCTGCAAACAGCGCGCGACCGCCGAAGATGGTGATTCGTGTTGGCACCGGATTCTTTTACAACCGCTTCAGCGAGAACAACACGTTACAGTCACACCGGTTCAACGGCGTCAACGTGATCCAGACGTCAGTCGTTGAGCCGTTCGATCGACTCGCGCCGCCGAGTGTCGCTGAGCAGCTATTGCCCAATGTGGCTCCGATTTATTCGATACTGAACCAGTGGAGTCCGACTGCGGTTCCGTCGGTCGCAGGCATACCAGCGAATCAACAGACGATCTGGCAGGTGGATCCAAACATCCAGGCGCCGACCGTGTTCCTCGTCGGCACGCAGGTCGAGCGTCAACTGCCGCGCAACATCACGATGTTTCTCGGCTTCTACAACATCCGCATCGTTCACGTGATTCGCGCGCGCGATATCAATGCGCCGCTGCCGTTTACGATCACAGAGCTGACGCCGAACGGCATTCGCCCCGATCCGACGAAGGGCGAGATCAATCGCTACGAGGCGAGCGGGCAGTTCAACCAGAGACAGTTCTTTATCGGCTTCAACAGCCGGTTCAGTCGCATGTTCCAGCTCAGCGGCAATTACTCGCTCAGCAAAACGACTAACGACACCGATGGTCAGGGCGGCTCGTTGTTCCCGATGAACTCGTACGACCTTTCGGGCGAGTTTGGACGCGGCTCGTTTGATATTCGACAGCGGTTTACGATCTTCGGCACGGTTAACCTGCCGTGGTGGAAAGTGGTGCTGAATCCATTCATCGTCGCCAACACCGGACCCGCGTTCAATATCACTACGGGCGAGGATAAAAATCTCGATCGGCAATTCAACGAGCGGCCCAGCTTTGCTGGTCCAAACGCTGACTGCTCGGCGCAAAACATCAGGTGCACGCGTTTTGGAAACTTCAACCTTACGCCGTTGCCGGGCGAGGAGATCGTTCCGCGCAACTTCGGCCAGGCGCCGGGTGCGTTCGTCGTTAACCTCCGCGTCAGCCGCGCGTTTGCCTTCGGAAATCGCGGCGGGAATGCTGCTGCTGCGCGTCCTGCTGGTGGGCCAGGTGGACCAGGCGGCGCGCCCGCAGTCGCTGCTGCCGGCGGTGGCGGACCAAGAGTCGCGGCTGTTGGACCAGGACCGCAGGGCGGTGGCGGTGGGGCTGCGAGTGAGAAGAGATACAATCTCAACGTCTCTATCAACTTCCAAAATCTCCTGAATCATGTAAATCTCTCCACGCCGGTTGGCAATCTCGCGTCTCCGAGTTTTGGTGAGTCGTTGGGACTGGGAGGCGCGTTTGGAGGATTTGGTGGTCCGGGAGGTGGCAGTAGCGGCGCCGGCAATCGCCGAATCTACGCGCAAGTACGATTGAACTTCTGATCGAAAGGGTTTGGAAATGAAGAGTTTGTTTTTGAGATTCCTCGCGTTGTCAGTTTGTCTCGCGGGCTTTGTCGTCGTGGTGCTGGCTCAGGAGCACGCGCCCGGCAAAACGTCTACACCTGCAACAACCGCGGCTGCTCCTCCAGCCGTCGTCATTACACCTGAGAGCACGCCGGTCGAGCTCGCGAAGGCGGCGTTTACGGCGCAGGGCGGTGAGAAGTTTCGAAACGTGCAGAACATGATGCTACGCGGTTCGGTTTCTCTCTATCCACCGAACAGCTCGGGGTCGATTCCCGGCGCATTCTCGATCGTGACTGCGAATGACAAGTTGCGAATGGAGATCGATGCGCGCCCGGTCATCGTCTTCAAACAGATTTACGACGGGCAGCAGTCTTACAGCTCGATGCCGAATGTTGAGGTACCGCCGTTGTCGAAGTTTGGCCTCCCGGTGCTGAGCAAGTATGACCAGCCGGGTTACAAAGTCTCTGCGATTGCGAACAAGAAGAAATTGCGCGGGTTTCGTATTGCCGATCCCGAAGGTTACACGACTGATTTCTACATCGATCCGGTGAATGGTCGTGTGATGGAGTTTTTCCTGACCTACAATGGATTTACATTTGGGACGGCGAACAGCAAGTTCAAGGAAGTTGATGGGGTGTTGATTCCCTTCAGCTTCTCGCAGCGCTTCGAGATGCCGCAGGGCCCATTCTTCGCGGAGTACAGCGTCAAGGAAGCCAAGCTTAACCAGAACCTGGGTGAGGACGCATTCGCGATCCCGAGGTAGTTTAGCCACAAAAAGGCACAAAAAGCACAAAAGGAAAAAGTTTAGAGTTCAGCCTTTCGACTGCGATCTCGGGCTTTAGGACCAGCAAGCTAAAGCTTGAACTCTAAACTTTTTCCTATGTGCTTTTTGTGCCTTTTTGTGGCACTAAACGCTCAGGATCTCTTGCTCTTTGCTCTTCGATAGATCGTCGATCTTGCCGATGTGGGTGTCGGTGAGTTTTTGGACCTCTAAGAGGGCGTCGCGTTCGGCGTCTTCGGAGATCGTTTTGTCTTTTAACATCTTCTTCAGCCGATCGTTGGCGTCGCGACGTACGTTACGAATGGCGGTGCGATGCTCTTCGGCGACTTCGTGGATCTGCCTGGCGAGTTGTTTGCGACGCTCTTCGGTAAGTGGCGGAATCGGAACGCGCACGAGCTTGCCGTCATTCGACGGATTCAAGCCGAGATCGGCGGCGCGAATTGCTTTCTCAATTGCCCCAACCTGAGTTTGATCCCAGGGCTGCACGGTGAGCATTTGCGGCTCGGGCGCGTGAACTGAAGCCATCTGGTTGAGAGGCGTCGGTGTGCCGTAGTAATCAACCACGACCGTATCCAGAATACTCACAGCCGCCCGGCCAGTGCGAATGCTTGCCAGCTTTCTCTTGAAGTCATCGACGGCGCCTTCCATTCGTGGCCGCGTTTCTTTGATTACGTCCTTTTCACTCATGTCGCTAACTCCACTGAAAAGAATTTAACCAACTTTAGTTCCCACGCCGCGCTCACCGGTGACCACACGTCTGATGTTTCCGGGCTCGCGCATGTTGAAGACAATGATAGGCAGGTTGTTGTCCATGCACAAAGAGATGGCAGAAGCATCCATCACTTTGAGCTGCCGCTCGAGCACCTGCCGGTAAGTGATCTCGTTGAAGAACTCGGCGGTCGCGTCGATCATCGGATCCGCCGAATAGACACCTGCAACTTTCGTTGCCTTCAGGATAATATCCGCCTTGATCTCGAGAGCGCGCAACGCGGCGGCCGAGTCAGTCGTGAAGTATGGATTACCGGTGCCCGCGGCAAAGATGACGACGCGTCCTTTTTCGAGATGACGCACCGCGCGACGGCGAATGAACGACTCAGCCAGTTGCGGGATATCGATCGCCGAGAGCACGCGTGTGTGGACGTCGAGCTTTTCGAGTGCGTCCTGCAACACGACTGCGTTCATCACTGTGGCCAGCATGCCGATGTAGTCGGCTGACGAGCGATCCATGTTGCCCGCGCTCTTGGAGACGCCACGAAAGATGTTGCCGCCACCGACGACGACCGCCACCTGCACGCCTAGCTCGTTAACCGCCTTGAGCTCTTCGGCAACACTGCGCGCGACGTCGACGTCGATGCCGTAGTTTTGCTCGCCCATCAGGGCTTCGCCGGAGATCTTGAGCAGAACCCGGCGATAGGCGAGATTGGATTTGTCGATTGTCATTGGTCGTTATGAGACCTATCCCAACATTGAAGCCACTTCACCACCGAAATCCTCATTGCGGCGCTCGAGGCCTTCACCCATTTTGTAGCGCGTGAACCTGCGGACCGCGATTCGCTCGCCGGTCTTGGAAACTTTCTCAGTCACGAGCTCGCCGACAGTCTTCTCGGGCGCTTTCACAAACGGCTGATCGACAAGCACTGTCTCCTCGTAAAACTTGTTGAGGCGTCCCTCGACGATCTTCTCGATCACCTGGTCCGGTTTGTTCGCCATTTTCGGATCGTTCTTCGCCTGCGCGCGCGCGATCTCACGCTCTTTGTCGAGCACGTTCGCCGGAATCTCTTCGCGCGTAACGTAGCGCGGCTCAGCGGCGGCGATGTGCATGGCGATATCTTTCACGAGCTGCTGAAACTCCTCGCCACGCGCGACGAAGTCAGTTTCGCAGTTCAACTCTACCAACACGCCGACTTTGCCACCCATATGGATGTAAGAACCGACAATACCTTCTGCGGCGATGCGACCTTCGCGCTTCTTCGCAGACGCGAGACCACGCTCGCGAAGAATGTTGATGGCTTTCTCTTCGTCTCCACCTGCTTCAACGAGTGCGTTCTTGCACTCCATCATTCCGGCCCCGGTCTTCTCCCGAAGCTGCTTCACTGCTGCTGCTGTAATTTCAGCCATGATTACCTATGTCTCCGACTACTTGGATTTGATTCTATTCAATGAAAAACGCAGCCCTGCGGGTCGTCCGCTGGAAGGCTGCGCTCACCGATGAGTAAGGATTATCGCTTAGCTCGCCGCCACGACAGATTCGGTGCTTTCATCGGGCGCGCTTTCGGTCGCCGCGTTTTCTGCGCCCTGTGTCATGGATGCGGATTGCGCCTCCCCGTCACTGACGCCGCCGTTATCGTCTTCAGATGAAAGTCCCGCCGCCAGTGCTCCACCCGCAGCGCCTTCATCTGTGGCTGCTTCGCCTTCGGCTGCCTCTTCAACCGGTTCGGTTGTGACAACGCCGCCTTCGGTCGCAATCTGATTACCCTCGACGATCGCGTCGGCAATTCGCGAAGCAAACAGGCGAACGGCGCGTAAAGCATCGTCGTTACCCGGTATGACGTAATCGATTCCTTCAGGCGAACAGTTTGTATCGACGACCGCGACGATCGGAATTCCCAGACGATTCGCTTCGGCGACTGCAATCTCTTCCTTCTTCACGTCGATGATGAAGACTGCATCGGGAAGACGGTTCATCGCCTTGATGCCCGAGAGGTTCTTGTTCAGGCTCTCGCGCTCGCGATCGAGCTTGATGCGCTCCTTCTTGGTCATCTTCTCGTAGCGACCATCAGTCTGCATGCTCTCGAGATCTTTGAGTCGTTTGATCGACTTCTGGACCGTCTGAAAGTTAGTAAGCAGACCACCGAGCCATCGCTGGTTGACGTAATACTGCCCGCACTTTTCGGCTTCCTCGCGAATAGCGTCCTGCGCCTGTCGCTTGGTGCCGACGAAGAGAACTGTTTTGCCTTTGTCCTCAGCGATTAAATTCGTGACGAAAGCGATCGCCTCGCGGAACATGCGCTGAGTCTTTTGCAGATCGATGATGTAAATGCCGTTGCGCTCGCCGAAGATGTATTCCTTCATCTTCGGGTTCCAGCGCCTTACCTGGTGGCCGAAGTGAACACCGGCCTCCAGCAGCTCTTTCATGGTTACCGAAACCAAACTAAGTCTCCTTCTTGCTAATTGGTTTAATGTACTCGCCGCAGCCGTTGACTTGTTAAGCAACCAATCGTGACCGCGACAATGGATTGATTGAAGTTATCGTTTCGAAAACTGGAAACGTTTCCTTGCGCCCTTTTGCCCGTACTTCTTGCGCTCCTTGATCCGTGGATCGCGGGTCACAAGACCTGCATGTTTGAGGGCTGGACGAAGGTCGGCATTAAACTCGAGCAGCGCTCGCGTGATGCCGTGCCGGATCGCGCCCGCCTGGCCCGCAGGACCACCACCCTTGACGTTGATGACGAGGTCAAACTTGGTAGTGGTTTCGGTCAGTTGCAAAGGCTGACGAATGATCATCCGCAACGTTTCGTTGGGGAAGTAGCGATCGAAAGGTTTGTGGTTGACCTTGACTTCGCCGCCGCCGGGTCGCAGGTAAACTCGGGCCGTTGCCGATTTGCGCCGCCCGGTTCCGTAATACTGAATTTCAGCCACAGTAATTTCCTCTATCTTTTTCTAAAACTATTATGAGTTGGTGTTGTGAGTTAGGCTGTAGGCTTGCGGGCGCTGGGCTGAGTGCGGGTGCTCGGCATCGGCGTAAATTTTGAGCTTTTTCGCCATCGCCCTGCCGAGCTTCGTCTTCGGCAGCATGCCCTTGATGGCGAGCTCAAGAACTCGCTCAGGGCGCTTGGCAATCATCTCTTTCGCGGTGACAGTTCGCATGCCTCCCGGATAAAGAGTGTGATGACGATAGAGCTTCTGCTCAACCTTGTTTCCCTTGAGGACCGCCTTGCGGGCATTGATCACAACGACGTGATCGCCCATATCCATAAACGGCGTCCACTCAGGGCTACGCTTGCCACTCAGAATTGAAGCAACCTCAGAGGCCAGATGCCCGACGGTTTGACCGCTCGCATCCACCACGTACCATTTTCGTCTTCCAGCGAGTTCCTTTCCGCTGGGGAAGTATGTCGACATAGTTAACTATCTCTGTTTTCAGCGAATAAAACGCGAACGGCTAGAATACCGAACGGTCCAAAATATTGTCAACCCGCGGAGTGGGTTAACGCCAAAGGCGTTCGCTAATTAGAGCCCAGGGTTAGAGCGCAGCGATACCCTGGGTTAAGCATGCAAGAATTTTATTGAACCCTGAAAGGGTTCGGCAGTTGGCGAACCCTTTCAGGGTACTTGTGTGTGTTGTGTGCTGAGTCCCAGGGTTCTCGCTACGCTCCGAACCCTGGGCTGAAATTAGCCAACGCCTTTGGCGTTAATGACATGAAAAGGCCCTCCGGGATCCCGAAGGGCCTCTGTTCTCAACTTACCACAAACCGTTATGGCTTGTCGGGGGTTTTTGTGGGCTCCGGGTCCTTCTTCAGCTTCGGCGGAGCTTCTTTCTGCTGCTCGCCTTCCGGTGTCGTGCCCGTTTCGTCGGGTGTTGGTTGACGACGTTTCAGAGTCGGGCGTCCCGGCGCGCCACCATCTTCACCTGCTGCAATCGCTCCAGCAGTCGATGCACGCGCGTTTGAGAGTCTCAACAACCGTGACTTAACTCGCTGAAACTCCGAGCTGCTGATGACATATTCCTCGTGCTCGGGGAACCGCGCTGCCAGCGCCAGGGCCGAGGCTCTGCGATCCGGCGGGGCCGGGTGCGTCGAGAAGGCACGAGCGATGAATCCCGGTTTCTTCTTGTTCTTGGCTTCGAGTTTCTCAAACATCGTCGCCATTGCGCCCGGGTCGTAACCGGCGGCGTACATGTACTGAACGCCCAGCTTGTCGGCTTCCTCTTCCGCGCCGCGGCTGAACTTCATGAAGATTCCGAGCAGTCCGATGCCGGCGGTGTTCTGGTAAATCATTCCCGGGATGCCGCCGAGGAAGATCGAGCCGCCGAGTGCTGCATACTCGAGCAGACTGGCCTTCGTCTGGTTTTCGACTGCGTGACGCGCGGCGACGTGTGCGATCTCGTGAGCCATCACGCCCGCGAGCTCAGCTTCGTTATCGGCCGCGAGGATGAGTCCTTTGTTTACGTAGAAGAAACCACCCGGAAGAGCAAACGCGTTGACTTCGTCAGAATCGATCACCTTGATCGTGAATGGAACCTTCGCGTCCGAGTGCAGCACGATGTTTTGGCCAACGCGGTTGACGTATTCCGTGATCACCGGGTCGTCAACGAATTTCGCCTGGCGATCGACTTCCGCTGCCACTTCGCGTCCCTGCCGTACTTCCTTCTCGGTCGAGCCGCTCATCTTCGCGATGATGCCTTTGTTGATGTTCCGCTTACCGATCATGTTCGGATCTTCATTCGTCGAAAGCGGCTTGTTGCTCGTCTTGACAGCGGTTGGAGCCGGCGTAGTCGCTTTCGGTTCCTCTTTTTGTGCGGACTGCTTTTGATCGGATTGCTTCTGATCGGACTGTGTCTGGGTGGTCTTTTGCGCGTTGTCAGCCGGTTTGCTGGCCGGCGTTTGCGCGACCGCGGCCACGGAACTGAATAATAGCGATGCGGTTAAAACAAAAGCACTCGTGGCGCGGGAGAAGTTGTTCATCTCAAAAAACCTCCAAAATAATCGTTTGACCTTGAGGGCAGGGGTCGCTGACGTTCTTTCGCTAAATCCAGACGCGCAGTCTATGATGCACAGGTTCGGCGACTCGTTGTGTGGCCGATCATAACTTCCTGGCCAGGAGGATTAGGTTTCTTCGCGCCTTTAACACCCTCAATATACGCCATGCCCGCCGCGAAAAGAAAGCAAAAGTCTGAAGTCTCGATCATCGGCACGGGTCGACTCGGGACTACCCTCGCCGTTGCGCTGGCCGGGCGGGGCTACACGATCCGCTCTCTGGTCGCGCGGACGGCGACGAGTGCACGCAAAGCGGCGAGTCTTTTCGACGCTGATGTGCAGGTATTGGCTGCAAAACAGATGCGATTACTGATCGACGCGGATCTGTTTCTGATCACAGTACCGGACGATCAAATTCCACTCGTGGCCCGGGAGCTAAGCGAGATTGACGCGGATCGGAACGTGACGGCGCTGCACACGAGTGGTGCGCTTTCGAGCGAGGTGTTGGCGCCGTTGCGTGACCGCGGATGGCACACGGGTTCGATTCACCCGTTGATGTCGGTTAGCGCTGTCCACGATGCTTCGTTGCAAGGTGCGTTCTGGAGTGTCGAAGGTGATCGAAGCGCGCTGCGTTTGGGGAAGGAGATAGTTCGAGAGCTCGGTGGGAAGAGTTTTTCGATCCGCTCTGAGGACAAGCCGCTTTACCACGCTGCGGCGGTGATGGTTTCGGGTAATGTGGTCGCCTTGTTTGATGTGGCGCTCGAGATGCTCGCGGAGTGTGGACTTGACCGGACGACAGCGCGCGCGATCCTGTCGCCGTTGATTGCGAGTACGGTTCGTAATCTTGAAACTAAAACGCCGGAAGAATCGCTGACGGGAACTTTTTCGCGCGGTGATGTGGAAACTGTGAAGCGCCACGTTGCGGCACTGAAGAATAAAGAATTGGCAGAGGCGCTTGCTCTCTACCGGCTACTCGGACAACGGTCCCTGAAACTAACAAAAGAGCATCCGCAGATTACACAGATCCTTAAATCGGTTTAACTGAGTGATAATTTGTGTAATCTGTGGATGGAGATCATATGCAGCCAACACCCAGCGCGAGTTACAGTTTGACCTTGCGCGTCAGGCTTTCTTCACGTGCCGGATCGCTTGGGGAATTGACCACGGCCATCGGCCGCGCCGGTGGCGACATCGGCGCCATCGACATCGTCACGGTCGGCAATAACTACATCATCCGCGACATCAGCGTCAGCGGAGTCTCCAGCGCACACGGCGAACAGATCGTCGAAGCTGTCAAAGACGTCGATGGTGTCGAATTGCTTCAGGTCTCGGATCCGACTTTTCTGATGCACCTCGGCGGCAAGATCGAAGTCGTCCCGAAAGTGCCCTTGAAGACTCGTGCCGATCTCTCGATGGCCTACACTCCGGGCGTTGCTCGCATCTGCGACGCAATCGCCAAAGACCCGGACAAGGTTTTCACACTTACGATCAAGAAAAACACAGTCGCCATTGTGACTGACGGAACAGCGGTCCTTGGCCTCGGCGACATTGGACCAGCCGCGGCGTTGCCGGTGATGGAAGGCAAGGCAATGCTCTTTAAAGAGTTCGCCGGCGTCGATGCTTTTCCAATCTGTCTCAACACGAAAGATCCGGATGAGATCGTGCGCACAGTGAAAGCGATCTCGATGGTGTTCGGCGGGATCAACCTCGAAGACATTTCAGCGCCGCGTTGTTTTCAGATCGAAGAGCGACTGAGGGAAGAGCTCGATATCCCCGTCTTTCACGACGATCAACACGGCACTGCCGTCGTCGTGCTCGCGGCACTGATCAACGCGCTTAAGCTGGTGGGCAAGCAGATGAGCGACATCAAGGTCGTGGTGAATGGCGTGGGCGCCGCCGGCGTTGCCTGTACGAAGATCATCATGGCCGCGGGAGTGAAAAATATCGTCGGCTGCGATCAAACGGGCGCGCTGTATCGCGGGCGCCGGGAAAACATGAACTGGATGAAAGACTGGTACGCGCAGAACACGAATCCTCATGATGAGCAGGGAACGGTTCACGAGGTCATCAAGGGCGCGGACGTGTTTCTGGGGTTATCGGTGCCTGGTGTGATCGATGTGGAAGACGTGAAGCGGATGGCTGAGAAGCCGATCGTGTTTGCGATGGCTAATCCGGTGCCGGAGATCATGCCGGAGGATGCGGCGCCGTACGTCGCGGTGATGGCGACGGGCCGCTCGGATTATCCGAATCAGATCAATAACGTGCTGAGTTTTCCCGGGATCTTTCGCGGCGCACTGGCTTGTCGTGCAGCGCGTATCAATGAAGAGATGAAGCTCGCGGCAGCGGATGCGATCGCCGGAATCATCAGCGATAGCGAGCTGCATCCGGAATATATTGTGCCCTCAGTTTTCGATAAACGCGTCGCGGAAGCGGTTGCGCGCGAGGTCGAGACCGCTGCTCACAAAACCGGCGTTGCCCGCCGCGACATCGAGTCGACAAAACTTAATTAGCCACAGATAACACAGATAAAAAATCCGGATTGAAATCCGTGGAATCTGTGGCTACGGTTTTTTCGTTTTTGGTGCTCTGATAGTGGTGAGGCATGGTTCGATGACGGCGAGTGTGGTTAAGGCCCGTAGAGACTTGTCGCTGAAGTTTGTAGCCTGGGCGAGGCTGCCGTCGAAGTCGAGCTTGCCCATTTCACGAAATGCGTTCTCGGGATTGAAGCCGGGCGTCGAATACGAGGCGTAACTACCAAACGTCTTCCCCTCGATCTTCATCATCACAAACTGCCGCGAGAAATCAGGCGACTCGATCGCATTGATCGTCCGCACCGCATTTCCCAACTCTTCAACACCACGATTCATGTCAACCTTCGCATACAGGTGGGCCAGCGCGAGCAAGGCGCGCGCCGAGACAATCGTCTTCGGCGCCTTGCCGATCGTCTGCGCAACCTCGTTCAGCATCTCACGCGCTTCCGTCTGATCTTCATCGGCCGTGAGCGACTCCTCCGCGATACGAGTGAACAAGTAGGCGCGCTGGTCCAACTCGTTCACCTTGCTCGCAAACTTCCTCGCCTCAGAGTAATTTTTGTCTTTGATGAGTTGTTGACTGCGAAAGTAGTAAAACCAGTTCAACAGCGAGTCGCGAATGCTCGACTCGGAGATCTTATCGATCACGCTGAGCACCTTGTCGACCGGCTCGTCTTTTGACGATCCTGTGACCGCGAACACAAAACCCTGATCGCGCCGCCCGACGTCAGTCAGCTTCTCAGCCGCTTCAACCTGTTCGTCAAACGACTTCTTCGGCGTGTTGTCGGTGTCGATCACGCGGTTCACATTTCGCTGAGCGTTCGGCGTCAACAAAGCAAACAGCTTGTCTTTCGATCGCGCGACCGCATCGGCGAATTCCGGCAAGTCTGACTGGACCTGCCTTTCGAGACGGTTCAGGGCGAGCCACATCTGTGCGTGATCGGAGTAACGATACTGCGGAGCCTCCTGCACCGGCAGCTCCATCGCACCGTCGATTCTGTCGAGCAACGCCTTAACGAATAGACGTTGCAGAGCGCGATTCGGTGTGAAGCCTTCGGGAACGGCGTAAAAAGTGTAACCCGGCATCTCTCCGGCTTCACGGTTGTTGGCGAATGGATATGACGACAGGTAAAGAAACTGGTCCATCGGCGCGGCGCCGT
>DATHTI010000356.1:0-2142 GCA_035463335.1 Pyrinomonadaceae bacterium
ATGCGATAGTTGCTCTCCGGGTGATCAGGTGGAACGTGTCGCTCATCAGACCAGAAGAAATGAATCCCGCCCCACGACACGTCATCCCGAAACTGCTCCGCCAGAACCTGAAACATCAACTTCGGCGTCGACCCACCCGACAACGCCACAGTCTCCGGACACTGCGCGACAAAATACTCCGCCGCACCCTGCGCCAGCTCTTTCGGATCAGCGAAAATCTCTATCACATCCGTAGAATCCGCGGTTAAAAAACTGCGATTATTCTAAGCGGTCCACCACTGCCACCTTTGATCTTCATCGGCAGCGCGATCACCGAGAAGCCCTTCGCCGGCAGTTGATCCAGATTCGCGACATTCTCGAACGCCGGAATATTCTTCTCAAACAAGATCCGGTGACTTTCAAAAAGCGTCGATTGCCCGTAATCAATGCTCGCCGTATCTAACCCAATCGCCTTGATCGATCGATTCGCAGTGATCCAGCGCGCGGCCGCGGGATCCAGTCCGGGAAAGTGTAGCTTCGCCACCGCCTCAGCGCCACGCTCCTCAGTCCCCAGATACTTTTTCCGATCCGGATAAAACTTCCCAAACCCTGTTCGCAGCAAAACGATCGTCCCCGCCGGAATCCTGCCGTTACGTCGCTCCCAGTTTTGCAAATCCGCCACGCTCACGAGGTAGTCAGGATTCGTAGCAGCCTGCGCCGTCACGTCGATCACGATCGCCGCACCCATGAGCTGTTGCAGCGGCAGTTCATCAACCGTGTGACGACCCTTCGCGAAGTGAACGGGCGAATCGAGATGCGTGCCGCCGTGCTCTGCCGCCGAGTAACGATACGCGGAGTAGAAATAACCCTTCTCAGTCATCCCTTCAAAATCTGTGTCGAGCTTGAACGGCTGCGCAGTGGGCCAGTAGACGCTCTTTTCATCGAACGCATGAGTGAGATCGACTATGCGACCTGATGGAAAAGCGCCTCGTTTCTGCGCCACGGCGGGAACCGCGAAAATCACAACTAAGACAAGCAGGTGCAAACACTTCATGCGGAGTGCTCCTTAGGTTAGGTTTCTGTTATCTTCATGTAAACCCCCAGACTAAGCAAGGGAGCATTTTTAATGCAAATCGGAATGATTGGGCTCGGCCGCATGGGCGCCAACATGGTGCGGCGCCTGATGCGTGGCGATCACGAGTGTGTGGTTAACGATCGAAATCCTGAAGCGGCGAAGGCGCTGGTAGACGAGGGTGCAATCGCCGCTGCGTCGCTCGACGAATTTGTTGCGAAGCTGAAGGCGCCGCGCGCGATCTGGTTGATGATCCCGGCGGCGCTGGTCGACACGATGCTCGATCAGCTCGTCCCGGTTGTGGCGGCAGGTGATGTGATTATCGACGGTGGAAATTCTTATTACATTGATGACATTCGTCGCGCACGCGAGCTGAAGGCGAAAGGCATTCATTATGTTGACGTGGGAACGAGTGGTGGGGTTTGGGGACTCGAGCGCGGTTACTGCCAGATGATCGGTGGTGAGAAGGATGTGGTCGCTCATCTCGATCCAATCTTCAAGACGCTCGCGCCCGGAAGCGATGCAGTTTCGCCAACGCCGGGACGCTCGCTCGATGCGGGCACGGCGGCAGAAGGTTACTTGCACTGCGGGGCGGCGGGAGCTGGTCATTTCGTGAAGATGGTCCATAACGGGATCGAATATGGACTGATGGCTGCGTATGCCGAAGGATTGAATGTGCTGCATCACGCGAACGAGGGCAACGAGGAGAGAACTGCGGACGCGGAGACGTCGCCGCTGCGCAATCCCGAACACTACCAGTACGATTTCAATATCGCGGATATTACTGAGGTGTGGCGGCGCGGTAGTGTGATCGCTTCGTGGTTACTGGATCTGACGGCGATCGCGTTTGCGGAGAGCCCGCAGTTGGAGGGTTTCTCGGGGCGGGTTTCCGATTCGGGTGAGGGACGTTGGACCGTCAATGCGGCAGTTGAAGAAGGTGTGCCTGTGCCGGTGTTGAGCGCTGCATTGTTTCAGCGTTTCAGCTCGCGCGGTGAAGCCGATTTCGCAAATAAGATCCTTTCAGCCATGCGCCTCCAATTCGGCGGACATCGCGAGAAGTAATTGTAGGGGCGGCCCTCCGTGGCCGCCCC
>DATHTI010000357.1:0-4596 GCA_035463335.1 Pyrinomonadaceae bacterium
CTACTTCGTCCGAAGAGGCCCGCAAGGAGTTTCTCGCCGGACGCGACTTAGCTGAAAAACTTCGTCTCACGGATTCAATCGCGCACTTCGACAAAGCCATCTCACTCGATCCAAACTTCGCGCTCGCCGAGTTGAATCGAGCTAACGTTTCGCCCACAGCGAAGGAATTTTTCGAGCACCTGAAGAAAGCAGTCGCCCTTGCTGACAAAGCTTCAGACGGCGAGCGCATGCTGATCCAGGCGGCCGAAGCGGGCGCCAACGGCGATCCGACGAAGCAGAAAGAGATCCTCGAGAAGCTCGTGGCTGCTTATCCAAACGACGAGCGTGCACACTTTACTCTCGGCGGTTTCTACTTCGGCCAGCAGGATTTCGCGCAGGCAATCAATCATTACAAACGCGCCACGGAGCTCGCGCCGGCTTATTCCACCGCTTTCAACATTCTCGGTTATGCCTATCGCCAGAACGAGGCTTACAGCGATGCTGAGAATGCGTTCAAGAAATACGTCGAGCTGATCCCAAACGATCCCAATCCGTATGACTCGTACGCGGAGTTGCTGCTGAAGATGGGAAGGTTTGATGAAGCGATCACGCAGTACAACAAGGCGCTCGCGATCGAGCCGAACTTCATCAACTCGCATTTCGGAATCGCCGCGGCGCTGACGTACAAAGGCAAGCCGGCGGATGCCCTCGCGGAGCTGCAGAAGATGTCGCAGAAGGCGCGCACCGATGGCGAGCGTCGCACTGCATTGTTCGGCCAGACGGTCGTGGCCATCGACGGTGGTAAGTTGGAGCAGGCGCTTGCGGCAGTCGAGAAGCAATACGCCATCGCACAGAAGAACAACGACGCGCCGGGCATGGCTGGCGATCTGCAACTGAAGGCAAACATTCTGCTCGAGGCAGGGAAGTACGACGCTGCGAAGCAGGCGTTTGAACAAGCGCTGAAGACGACGAAGGATTCGGGATTGTCGCAGCAGGTGAAAGACAACGCCGAGCGGTTTAGTCATTACAACTTCGCGCGGGTGGCGATCGCGAAAAAGGACCTCGCGACCGCGAAGACCGAGACGGAAATTTTCCGCAAAGGCGCTGAGGCTGCGAAGAACGCGAACCAACTGAAACAGGCGCACGAGCTTGCCGGTCGTATCGCGCTCGAGGAGAAGAATTACGACGCCGCGATTGCGGAGCTCGGCCAGGCCAACCAGCAGAACCCTGACGTGCTTTACCTGACAGCGCAGGCGTACAAAGGGAAGGGCGATGCTGCGAACGCCAAACAATTCTTCACGAAGGCCGCGAAGTTCAACTCGCTGCCACAGTTGAATTACGCATTCGTGAGGAGCAAGGCCGTGAAGGCATTGGTGTCTTAACAGCATTAACCACGGATTACACAGATCAAAGCCACGGATTACATTCGATCTATCCGTGGCTTTGATTTAACGCTTCAGCTCTGTCTCGGCGGCGATGTAGCCAAAGCTGGACCACTGGTTTCCTGCTGTAACCTGCCGGAAGATTTTTTCGGCTTCGGCGCGCTGGCCGTTGTAGAGATACCAGTTGCCGACGCCGTAACCGAGCGTCGCGTTGCTCAAACTGTTTGACCGCTGGTTGATTTCCAGCCAGAGGTTTGCCGCATCGAGCTGGCCTTTATAAACACGGATCAGCTTGTAGTAATCACCATTTTCGATCAGATCGAAATTGTCTTTGATCGGCGCTAACGTTCTGTTCGCTTCTTTAGTACGCCCCAAACGTCGCAAGGTCATGTAGAGCCAGTGCGTCGTGGCCACGAGCATGTCAGGATTTTTCGAGACTTTTTCTGCTTCGCGATAAGCCGTGAGGGCGCGCTCGAAGTCGCCTTTGAGGTAGTAAGCGAGCCCGAGGTGATACCAGATATTTGATTGCAGCGTGCTGGTCGGAATGTTGCGCGCGTTCGGTAGACCATCCGGTTCGATCTCATCGGGCTTGCCTTTGATGAGTTTCGACGCTTGCTCGAGATCGGCAATCGCGGCGTCGAAACAACGCAGCGTGATCAACCGGTGCCCGCGATGTCGATACAGCCGCGCGTCAGACGGAAACTGCTTGATACCGTCGCTATAAATCTTAATCGCATCCTTATAGCGCGCGAGGTAAGCAGTCCTCCTGCCTAGCCAAATGAAGTTGTCAACGGACCGCTGATCTTTCTCGTAAGCTGCTCTCGCCTCGTTCAGCTTTGTCTCGAGCTCGCGCTGGGTCTCTGCCGAAACCTGCGCTTGAACCTCACTCGCCGTCTCAACACAATTACCCTGCGCAAACGCACCCGCACTGCACCCGCAAAGCAGAACACTCAGCACCAAAATCCGTGTTGACGCAGTCATCCGCATTAATCCGTGGCCCAACTAACCTCTGCCGGCGCGCTACTCGTCTTCGCCGGGGCTTTCACCGCGCTCGACGTCATAAACGGTCGTTCAAACACGCGGAAGAAAATCCAGGCAAACGCGACCGACAATGGAGTCAGTATCAGCAACGAGATGGTCAGAATGTGCAATCTCGTGAAACCAAACCAGTACCAGTGCATCAGCACAAATGAATGAGTTAGATAAAGCGAGTAGGAGATCAGCCCGACTGCCGCCAGCGCCGGGATCAGTCGTGGCACAGGTGCTGACTTCAGCCGCCAACGCTGCTCTGCCGCGACCGCATAGTTTACGAGGAAGAAGAAACCCACGCCCCACGCCGGGTGCATGATGAGCCAACCAATATCGTGTATCCAGCTATACTGATCGACGAGGGGCAGAAACTGAGCGAGCGCCATTGCGCAACCCAGGGCCACACCGGCCATTGAAATTTTGTAACACCACGGTGGAAGTTTTATTAATCCTAAAGCTGCCTCGACGCTCAAAGCGCCCAGCGCCCAGATGAACCAGTTCGTCGCAGCCGCTTCCGTCACCGGAATGTGGATGCCGAGCGATGCGCTCAACGCGCGGCCGATGATTAACCAAACAACGCGTGCGGCGAAAGTTATCAGTAACGTTTTGGTCCAACCGAAACGAATGCGCAGGAAAAGCAGCAGGAAATAAGCAAGGTATAACTGTTCTTCGATCGCGAGTGTCCAGAACGCGCCGTTGATCGTGTAGGTCGTTCGCAGGTCCAGGTTGTGCAGCATGAATACATGAAGCAGAACGTCCCACAGGTAAAAGCTCGTGACGTGGACGGGAGTTTTGTAGGCGATGTAGCAGAGATAGAGCGCGAGTGCGGCAAAGTAAGGCGGGTACAAGCGCCGGACGCGTCGCTTCCAGAATGTGAAGAAGTTAATTGTAGGCTCCTGCACACCGGCGGCGCGCGCTTTCGCCCAGAAGAGGTGAATACAAAACCCGGAGATGACGAAGAAGAGATAAATGCCGGCGAACGCGTAATGAACGATGTAACCGGTGATTTGCGGCAGCCACGCTTGCCATCCGCTTTGTGCGGTTTGCGAAGCCACGCCGAGCGCGTGATAGGTGACGACGGCCAGCGCCGCCCCTCCGCGCATCGCGTCGAGAGTAAGCATGCGCCCGATTGTTCTTGTTTGCTCGAGACTGCTCATCGTGGCACTGGGCTTTAAGACTGTAAGAACACAGCGGTGCCCATGTCATCGCAAAATTGTGTCGCTACTACTACATTTGCGCAATGTACAATCTTCACCACATACGCGTCCAATATGGACTGCGCTACAACTGCGGCATGAATGGATTAATTACGTAATAGCAGAAGTTTGTTAGAATCCATTCACTCGAAGACAAGCGAGGTTCAGTAAATGGGTCTCGACTGGAATCCAATTGGCAAGCCGAAGCCAGGTGCTGAAGAGGAGTTTGCGACGCTTTTCAAGCAACTCGGCGAGCTACCCACGAAGCCGGGCTGGCTCGAGAGAATTCGGCTGCGACGGCGAGGGATCGATCGCGACGCGATCAAAAAGCGTTGGGATGAGATCCAGATCACTCCGCATGAGACGCTTGGCGCACCGCGAGTTGGCGAGAGTGCGGAAGCCGATGCGTGGGCACGCGAGCGGTACAACGAAATGAAGGAGCCCAGGCCGTCCGAAGACGAGTTCATGCAAGAGATGCAGGGCTACTATGTCCTTGCTCTCGTCCCACCTTGTGACGGACTTCCGCAATACTCGAATTGGACTGGCGGCTATGTCGAACGATTCAGTTTCCGTGCGCAGTTTCTGCGATACTGTGAAGACATCGTTCCCGAAGATACTCTCGGGAAGTGTTATGAAAGTTGCCTCGCGCCCGGGTTGGCGAGTTTGGGTCATGAGCTGCGCACCTGTGCAGCATCATTCGCGAAGCAAAAGAACCTCGAACACATCGAATTTGCAAAAGGTGTGGAGTTCAACGAGGAGAGTCCCGAAACTAAACTCGATATTCTTTACGCTGCCGCACGCTGGTGTGAGTACTGGTCCAGCCGCGGCCATGGACTCGAGGCTTACTGGTAGGAGCACATAGATTGCAGCGGGGCAAGCCTCTCTTCCTGACTTGTTCCATTCCCTGTAGCGCACGATTTGAGCTACTAGAAATAGAACAAGTCAGGAAGAGGGGCTTTCCCCCGCTGCTGCTTCACTCAGTAAAATCTTTCACCCGCTCATTCGTCGCG
>DATHTI010000358.1:0-3739 GCA_035463335.1 Pyrinomonadaceae bacterium
TGGCGAATTTAGCCACAAAAAGGCACCAAAAGCTCAAAACCAACGATCCTGTTTTGAGCTTTTGGTGCTTCTTTGTGGCTAAAAATCAGATGTTACAGGTAAATCTCTCCGCCCGAGGTGCGGAACTCCTCGGCCTTCTCACTCAATCCCGCGCGGACCTCCTGCGTGATCTTCATGGAACAGAAATGCGGGCCGCACATGGAACAGAAGTGCGCCAGCTTCGCGCCATCCTGCGGCAGGGTCTCGTCGTGATATTCACGCGCCACTTCCGGATCGAGTGATAAGTTAAACTGGTCTTCCCACCGAAACTCGAAGCGCGCCTTCGATAACGCATTATCACGATACTGCGCGCCCGGATGTCCCTTCGCCAGGTCGGCCGCGTGCGCCGCCAGCTTGTAAGCGATGACACCGTCTTTGACGTCCTTCTTGTTCGGCAATCCGAGGTGTTCCTTCGGCGTCACGTAACAAAGCATCGCCGTGCCAAACCATCCAATCATCGCCGCGCCGATCGCAGACGTGATGTGATCGTATCCAGGCGCGATGTCGGTTGTGAGTGGACCAAGCGTGTAGAACGGCGCCTCCTGGCACGTCTCGAGCTGCTTGTCCATGTTCTCTTTGATCAAGTGCATCGGTACGTGGCCCGGCCCTTCGATCATCACCTGGCAATCGTGCTCCCACGCAATCTTCGTCAACTCGCCGAGCGTTTCCAGCTCCGCAAACTGCGCCTCATCATTTGCGTCCGCAATCGATCCCGGCCGCAGCCCGTCGCCCAGAGAAAACGAAACATCGTAAGCCGCCATGATCTCGCAGATCTCCCGGAAGCGCGTGTAGAGAAAACTCTCTTCGTGATGGGCCAGGCACCACTTCGCCATGATCGAGCCACCACGACTCACGATTCCCGTTGTGCGTCGAGCAGTCAGCGGAATGTAAGCGAGACGCACGCCGGCGTGAATCGTGAAGTAGTCAACGCCCTGCTCTGCCTGTTCGATGAGTGTGTCGCGAAAGATCTCCCACGTCAGATCTTCGGCTTTGCCGCCGACTTTTTCGAGCGCCTGGTAAATCGGAACCGTGCCGATCGGCACCGGCGAGTTGCGAATGATCCACTCGCGCGTCGCGTGAATGTTTTTACCCGTCGAGAGATCCATCACCGTGTCTGATCCGCAACGGATGGACCAGCGCATTTTGTCAACTTCCTCGTCGATCGAAGATGCGACTGCTGAGTTTCCGATGTTCGCATTGATCTTCACGAGGAAGTTGCGACCGATGATCATCGGCTCGGATTCAGGATGGTTGATGTTGGCCGGAATGATCGCACGTCCTCTTGCGACCTCCGAGCGCACGAATTCAGGGGTAACAAACTGCGGAATCGCAGCACCAAACGACTGTCCCTTGTGTTGATGAAACAAAGAATCACGTGGCGCCTCGCCCGCCTCCCAGGCGGCTTCGCGTCCGAGGTTCTCGCGAATCGCGATGAACTCCATCTCGGGCGTGATGATGCCGCGACGCGCATAGTGAAGCTGCGTAACGCACGCACCCGGCTTCGCACGCAACACTCGGCGACGCATGGCTGGGAAGTCTTCAAGCCGGCCAACGTCTTTGACGCGCGCACGCTTCACGGCGTCGAACGTGAGATAACCATCATCAATCGGCTGCGTCTCACGACCCGCATACTCTTCAACATCGCCGCGGCCAACAATCCACTCACGCCTCAGTTGTGGCAATCCTTCACGTACGTCGCATCGAAGATCGGGATCGCCCCACGGCCCACTCGTGTCGTAAACACGCGCCGGTGGATTCGCGACCATGGTGCCGTCGAAATTACGCGTCTGGCTCTGCGTGATCTCGCGAAACGGTACGCGCACGCCGGGCTGGTGGCCGTCGATATAGACGCGCTGCGAGTTTGGCAATGAAGCGCTTTCAGACGCATCAGTTTCGGTTGGTTTGATTCCTGCGCTCATAGATGAATTCTCCGATCGGTATGGATGTAGTCTATAATCTTGGGCGCTGGTAATCCAACCCAACCGATCTCCCGGAGACACAACATGCTGAATCGACGCCTAGTCGCCCTGGTCCTGATCATTTCGCTGCTCTCGCTTCCGGTCGCCGCTCAGAATGGCGGCGACATGTTGAGTCGCATTCGCAAAGAAGCGATGGAGCGTTCACAAATCATGAAGACCATGCACATGTTTACTGATGTGTATGGTCCACGTTTGACTGGCTCGCCCAATCACAAAGCCGCAGCCGAGTGGGCCGTCAAACAGATGACCGCATGGGGACTCGAGAATGCGCACCTCGAGCCCTGGGATTTCAAGCATCCGGGTTGGTTGAACGAGCGCCTGACCGCACACCTGATCGCGCCGGTTAAAGATCCACTTGTTTGCGAAGTTCTCGCGTGGACTCCGAGCACGAAGGGAACGGTACAGGCGTCAGCTTACCAGCTAATCCTGCCCGAAAGACCATCACAGGAACAGCTCACGATGGCTTTGAATAATCACAAAGCAAAGGTGCGTGGGAAGATCGTACTCATCGGTAAACCCGCTTCGATACCAGTCAATCTAACTCCTCCCGCGAAGCGGCAGACTGACGAACAGGCACAGCGACGATATGGACCAAACGCGCCGCCGTTCGCGTTTCCGACGCCCTCGCCAACTCCGACGCCAGCGCCAAATGCACCACGACCGTTAACAGCGCGTCAGGTCGAGGAGCAGCTCGATGCGTTTCTAAAGGCGAATGGCGTTTTAGTTCGAGTTAACGATGCTGGTCGTGAGTTCCGGCAGATCCGTGCATTCAATAACAGGACGTTTGACGTTAACAAAGTGGTCCCGACTGTCGTCATGAGCAATGAAGACTTCGGACGCATCAGTCGCATTCTCGGCGACGGCACCGACGTCGTGCTCGAGTTTAATATCGTCAACCGCATCTATCCGGAAGGCGCGACGTCTTACAACACGATCGCCGAGATTCGTGGCAGTGACAAAGCTGATGAAGTGATCATGCTCGGTGGTCACCTCGACTCGTGGCACGCAGCTACAGGCGCAACTGATAACGCGATCGGTTGCACGATCATGATGGAAGCAGCTCGCATTCTGAAGACGCTCGGCGTCAAGCCACGCCGCACGATTCGTGTGGCGCTCTGGAGCGGCGAAGAACAGGGCCTGCTCGGTTCGCTTGCATACGTGAAGCAACATTTTGGGTCAGTTGAAGATCCGAAACCTGGTTTCGAAAAATTTGGCGGCTACTTCAACATCGATTCGGGCACCGGGCGTGTACGCGGCGCAGGCGTGTTTGGACCACCTCAGGCGGCAGACATCCTGCGTGAGATTCTCGCGCCGTTCAAAGATGATGGTGTTGTGGGCGCGGTCGCGACGCGCAGCAGAAGACTCGGGGGTTCCGATAACACGTCGTTCAATCAGGCTGGTCTGCCCGGCATCGGCATGGGCCAGGATCCGATTGAGTACGGCACGCACACCTGGCATACGAACCTCGATACTTATGAACGAATTCTCGAAGACGATGTGAAGAAGGATGCCGCCGTAGTCGCGTGGGCGGTTTACCAGTTGGCCATGCGCGATGACATGTTGCCGCGGTTCTCGAAGAGCGAGATGCCGCCGAAGCCGCCGGAGGAAGGTACGCAACCTGCCGCTCGTCCGGCGCGTACAGATTCGGGCGCAAGCAGGTCACCAGGCAGAGGACGATAATTCTTGGCATTAACTCGCCGTCAATTTCTAAGGCGAAGCGC
>DATHTI010000359.1:0-3544 GCA_035463335.1 Pyrinomonadaceae bacterium
TTTTCGGATGGAAACGGAATCGCCTGACTTCGTTATTGCTTATTACGTGAGCTCGAAGAACCGGCTCAACGTGCAGGATTACAGCTATGGACCACCGCGCTTGTGGGGCAGCCGCGACATCCGCGTGAACCAGTACGCGGAGGGCACATTGATGGTCGACTTTATCGACGTGAAGACGAACCAGGTCATCTGGCGCGGGCGCGCCACCGGAGCACTCGAGCTCAAAGGCATCGAGAAGAAGATCAACAAATCAACGGAGAAACTCGTGAAGCAATTCATGAAAGACAAAAGCTAGTACACAAAAGGCACACAGAAGAACACAAAAAGCACAAAGCATATTAGCGAAGTGATCTCGCTCGATACATCAGGCGAGTCGCAGCGATCGCTCAATACATCGAGCGACCAATCATCAGCTAATATGCTATTGTGCCTTTTGTGTTCTTCTTTGTGCCTTTTGTGTACTAGCTTAAGACTTTGAGGCTGCGGGCGCGTTCGAGGGCCTGGGTACGGCTGTGAACGTCGAGCTTTTGATAGATGTTGCTCATGTGGCGCTTCACTGTGCCCGCAGAGAGGAATAGCTTGTCTGCGATCTCCTGGTTTGAAAGCCCGCGCGCCACGTGTTGCAAAACCTCCAGCTCGCGCTCACTCAATGGATCTTCGACATACCACCACGGCAACGCTTCACTTGCAGCCGCCGCAGCCACTCGCGCCGTCGGCACCGGCGCACTCGGCCCAAACGCATCTTTCAGCTTAACAACGTAACGAAGCAGCTCAGGCTTCTCAGTCTCCCAACCCTTGCCTCTTTGCTTCAACAGCGCGAGCAGCAGCTTCGACACCGAGTCGCCTTCGTCAATAAACGTGCGCATGAAGTTTTCAGGCTGGGCCAACACCACCGCCTTTTCGAGTGACTTGATCGCCTCGCCATCATTACCAGCAGACTCGTGCGCGATTGCCTGCAAGGTCATGATCTCGATCGCGATGCGTTGCCGTCCGCCTTTCTCCGCCGCCGGCCGCAAGCGATTCAACAGCGACAGCGCGTTCTTTGTTTTCCCCGTCGCAATCAGCCAACGAGCAAAGATCAGGTGCTGATACTCCTTCTCATAACTAGCCTCGTCTTCATGACTGAGCCCCGACGTCTCAGCCCAGCGATTCACGTGTGACATTTCCCCGCGACGTCGCAGCACCATCAACGCGTTCAGCGCTTCCAATTGCGGTTCGACAACTTCGTTGCCCCATCGCCTCATGCGTCTGAGGGCCTGGGCGATCAGTTGATCTGCCTGTAGCTGGTCGTCACAAAGATCGAGCATGAATGCGAGGCTTTTCATGTTTTCCGGTATGAACCCAGGAAAACATTCGCGGCCTGTTTGCCGGATGAGGGTCAACGCATCGTTAAGATGAGATTTGGCAACATCAAGCTCATTCCACTCGCGATGCACATCACACAGGAACACGTATGAGTAAAGCAGCGTTTCCGGACGATTGGGTATGTGTTCCCGGGCGAACTGTTGCCCGCGCTGAAGGTAGTCTGCTCCGTCGCGCAATCGACCCTGCAGCAATCGTATGATGCCGAGAGCCATCGTTCCCCAAACCTGAAAGATCAGGTGTTCAGCCTGGCGGTAGACCGGAAGGGCCGCGTGAAGAGCGGCTTCCATCACGTTGGTATCGCCACGGATGGAATTAAATCGAACTTTTGTCTGCATCACGACTGCACGTTGCGTGATGTCGTCATCGAGTAAAAACTCCTCCGCCTTGTTACTACATTCTTCAGCCGTGCTGGCCTGGCAACGTGCCGCAGCTACGAGCGATCGCGACGACCACACCAGACTCATCAGTTTGCGACGCAATTCCTCAGGCTCAACTGTCTCGATGATCTGCAAGTACTTTTCGACTTTCTCGAACTGCTCTGCGTAGATAAGCGTGGGAACATAAAACCGGAACAGCAGCGGGCGCGTCTTGAACGCGGCTTCCGGAATGGCTTCAACCCAGTGATTCAGACGCGAAAAGCCGCCGATACTGATTAACGGGAATGCGATCGGCTCGATCAAATTGAGCGCGCGATCCCAATCCTGCGCGGCGAGTGCGTAGTTAATTGCCTCGTCCGAGAGATTGTTGTTTTTGAACCACTCGCTCGCCTTGATTTGCAGCTCGCGAATCGCGCCCGGCTGTTTTTGCTTGAGCTTCAGTCGCAGCAGATCGGCAAACAGATGGTGATAACGGAACCACTCGCCACGGCCGTCAAGACGAATCAAAAACAGGTTGGCGCGCTCGAGTTGTTCGAGCATCGAGTGGCCGCTCTGGTCGTCTGTGAGAGCGTCGCAAAGCGAGCCGTTCAGGCGTGTGAGCACTGAAGTTCGCAGCAAAAAATCCTGAACTTTTTCCGGCTGGCAGTTCAGGACTTCTTCCAGTAAGTAGTCCAAAACAAAGCGGTTATCGCCCGCGAATTCCTTAACCAGATCAGATCGGTTCTCGCGACCCTGAAGTGTGAGCGCGGACAGTTGCAAACCTGCGATCCAGCCTTCAGTGCGTTCTTCCAAAGCGGAGACGTCGTTCGGCGTTAATTCAAGGTTCATCACCTCATTGAGGAAAGATGCGGCCTCGGTCGTGTCAAACCGCAAATCGCTGGCGCGGAGCTCTTTCAAATCGCCGCGCGCGCGCATGCGGGCAAGTGGAAACGGCGGATCGCTGCGCGTCGCGATGAGGGCGTGTGCATGTGGCGCAAGCCGCTCGATCAGATAGCTGAGCGCTTCGTGAATGCCGTGTTCGTGGATGACGTGGTAATCGTCAAACGCCATCACAAACTCTTTGTCGTAAGCATTTATCTCGTTGAGAAGTGACGTGAGTACGACTTTCAGCGGTGGTGTCGAGGTGCGGCGAAGTAGCTCCGCGCTTTCGTCGCCGAGATCTTTATCGACGGTCTGGAGCGCCCCGATCAGGTAGTCCAAAAAACGCAGCGGCTCGTTGTCTTCTTCATCGAGTGAGACCCAGGCGAGTGGCGTCTCACAGTCCTTCTGCCAAGCCGCGACGAGTGAGGTTTTCCCGAATCCTGCGGGCGCCGAGACGAGCGTCAGCTTCCCGCGCAAGCCTTCTTTTAATTGTTCCAGCAAAACCGGGCGGTCAACGAGCGTCTGTCGAGCAGGCTGCAAGTACAGCTTAGTCGTCAGTCGTTGTCCGACCGGATGGGGGCTCGCGCTCATGGGGAACCCGAGTTTATGCCAGGATGGCGTTTTTATCCACAGATTACACGGATAACCCAAATACACCTCAAAATGTATCTTTCGGCATATGCGACTACACCCGCCCATTTCCTATCTTGACGCTGCCCTAAACGGGACCAAACGTCCGAAAGAAAGGAAGTGCCGCAATGCCTGGCTTTATCCGTACAACAATCATCTCCGTAATAGCCGCGATGCTGCTGGCTTCAACCGCTCTGGCGCAGGAGCCGATGCTGATTCCGCCCGGAGTCGAGGTCATAAGTCTCGAGAAGGCCATCGACCTGGCCCTCCTGAACAACCGCTCAGCCAAAAACGCGCGGCTCGAAGTCGGT
>DATHTI010000360.1:0-6926 GCA_035463335.1 Pyrinomonadaceae bacterium
CATTCCTACTGGTTCTATTTATCGTTCATCTCTTTCGTTTTAGCGGTTGTTTTTTTATCTGCGTGCAAACAATCGCCGACTGCCGCACCCGCTGCGCCCGTGACCGAAACGGCCGCGGCGGTCGCGTCTCCATCGCCAAGCCCGACACCGCCACGACCTTCCGGCGCGATCGAATTCACTGACATCACCTCCGAAGCAGGCATCCGCTTCAAACACAACAGCGGCGCGTTCGGCAAAAAGTATCTCCCGGAAACGATCGGCGCGGGCGGCGCCTTCCTCGATTACGACAACGACGGCTGGCAGGACATCCTGCTCGTCAACTCGATGGACTGGCCCGATAACAAGAAACGCAAGTCATTCCCCGCGCTTTATCACAACAACAAAGACGGCACCTTCACAGACGTTACTCACCAGGCCGGACTCGGCGTCGAGATGTACGGCATCGGCGTCGCCGTTGCCGACTACGACAACGACGGTAACGTTGACATCTACATCACCTGTGTTGGTCCAAATCGTCTCTTTCGCAATCTCGGCGGCGGCAAGTTCGCAGACGTGAGCGCGCGCGCGGGCGTTGGCGATCCCGGCTTCTCAACGAGCGCCGCGTGGTTCGACTACGACAACGACGGGAAGCTCGATCTCTTCGTCGGTAATTACGTCGAGTGGTCAACTCAAACCGATCAATATTGCTCGCTCGATAACAAGAACAAGTCATACTGCACGCCGCAAACTTACAAAGGCCAGAGCGCGTCGTTGTTTCATAACCGCGGCAACGGCACATTCGAAAACGTCACTGCCAAAGCAGGGGTCAACGATCCCGCCGGCAAGACGCTCGGTGTTGCTTTGCTCGACTACGACGACGACGGCTGGATGGACCTCTTCGTTGCCAACGACACGGAGCCAAACAAGCTCTATCGAAATAATCACAACGGCACGTTCACCGATAACGCCGTGCTCGCGGGGGTTGCGTTCAGCGAGGCTGGCACGGCGCGCGCGGGCATGGGCGTCGATGCGGCAGATTACGACGGCTCGGGCAAACAGAGCGTCGTGATCGGCAACTTCACGAACGAAAGCATCGCGCTGTATCACAATGATGGCTCGGGCCTTTTCACTGACGAAGCAGCCGCTTCGGGAATCGGCAAGATGTCGGCGCAGTCGTTGACCTTCGCCTGCTTCTTCTTCGATTACGATCTCGATGGAATGCTCGACATCTTTGCTGCAAACGGACACGTGTCTGACGACATCAGCGTCGTTCAGCCGACCGTGAAGTACGCGCAGCCGCCACATCTCTTCCGCAATCGCGGCAAGAAAAAGTTTGAAGAAGTAACTGCGAAACTCGGTCGCGCTTTGAATCGTGCAATTGTTGGTCGCGGCGCCGCTTATGGCGACGTCGATAACGATGGCGATCTCGATCTTTTAGTGACTACGAACAATGGTCCCGCGCGTTTGCTGCGCAATGACAATGCAAATCAGAACGATCTGCTGCGCGTGAAGACTGTGGGTGCGCGCGCGAGTCGCGATGGTATCGGTGCGAAAGTTGTCGTGAAGACCGCGAAAGGCAGCCGCGTATTTGGAATGGTCCGCACGGGCTCGAGTTACTGTTCGCAGTCTGAGCTGCCTTTGACGTTTGGTCTCGGCAAGCCTGAGGAAGGAACGACGCTGACTGTAGAGATCACGTGGCCTGGGGGTCAGAAGGACACGATCACAAACATCAAGCCCAACCAGTCGATTGTGGTTCAGGAAGGGAAGGGCATCACGACGCAGGAACCAATCATCTTCGTCCGCACCCCACCCGCCCCTTCACCGACGCCCACACCGAGCTCCTAAATGGTCTAATCCGCGGTTAATTCTTCTTACTCAGATGGTCCGCGTCTTTCTTAATTAACCCGCTCAGTTGAATCAGACTCTCGAGGTCGCGACGCGCGCGCACTAATTGATCAGCGTCCACGGTATTTGGATTCTCGATGATCGGATTCGTAACGAAGCTGCGAATCTCTTTGCAGAGTTTCACCAGCGAGTCTTTGATCTCCGGATCGGACTTCTCGTGGATGGGCGGTTCGTCCGAAAGAAGACCAAGCCCGAACGTCGACTGAACCCGAGTCGCGCGTTTCTTGATCTCTATCATCGCTTCCGACACGAAGCGGTAATCGAGATCCTTTTTCGATGAAAGCGCGCGGGCGATTTCGTTGTGAAGCGTCAGGATGCGCGTGAAGTCTTCTTCAGTCTGCTCCATCAACGCTTTGAGTTGCCGGTCATCTTTGGGGCGGTTAGCCTCATTTCCGAAGTTCCGGAGTTGATATTCACGACGACTGACGTCCTGCTGCCGGATGCGATCGGCATTATTGCGCCGGTCGATCGGCGGCGGACCACCAGGCGGAACCGATTGCGAAAAAACGGGGGCTGCGCAAAGTAGGAGGAGGATAAGTGCGATCATTAAGCGATTCATAGCAGACCTCCGTGTTTTTGAGTGGTGCTCAGTATACATCCACCGATTACACAGATGCCATAAAAACTGAGCAATCTGCGGATAACTACAAAAGCAGTTGACGGATTGTTAGCTATGTACTAATTATTCTTATCGATTACCCATTTGCGTTCTGGCCCCGCTCCTTCTAACTTCCTTCCTTAGGGCGCACGGCGCTGGCGGTTTTGCGGTATGCGACGGATAGACTTAAAGAAAGCAAACGTAGCGCGTTCCAACACGATCCGCGATATCAATCGCCAGATCGTCTTGAACTACGTTCGCGAGCGAGGGCCGATCTCACGCGCTGAAATTGCTCACGAAACAGCGCTGCAACGTTCCACAGTTTCCCTGATCGTCGAGGAGCTGCGCACTGATGGTCTGATCGAGGAAGTGAGTGGTGAATCGACGGGTGGACGCCCGCCGATCCTTCTATCACTTCGTACGGCAGACGCAGTCGCGATCGGTGTTGACGTGGGCACAACGCGCACGATCGTGGCTACGAGCGATCTGGCCGGTCGCGTGTTGGACCAGGAACACTTTGAAACTAATTCCGACGCCGAAAAGACCACGAAAGAGATCATCGATCGGGCGAAAAAATTCATCAGGCGAAACAACGGCACGATCGAAGGCATCGGCGTCAGCCTTCCCGGACTCGTCGATCCCGAAGGCAAGGAGTTGTTCATCCCCACTTTCCAATGGCGCAACTTGCCACTCGCGCGTCAAATAAGCGACGCGACTGGACTGCCAGTGACGATGGACAACGACGCGAACGCTGCCGCGCAGGCTGAGCTGTGGTTTGGACGGCCTGAGATTCGCGCAGTGCGAGACTTCATTCTCGTGCTTGTCGAAGGCGGTGTCGGTACGGGAATAGTTTTCGACGGTCAGGTTTATCGCGGTGAGAACGGCGCGGCTGGTGAGTTTGGACACATGACGATCGGTCAGGGCGCGCCAGTCGCTTGTGCCTCCGGTAGTCGTGAGTGTTGGGAAGCATTTGCTTCGGAACGCTCGGCGCTGGCGCGTTTCAAGAATTTATCCGGCGGGCGGAACGGCGCTGCGAGCTCAGACTTCGGCGCTCTCATCGATCTGGCGTTGAGTGGTGAAGGCGCTGCTCGCACAGCTTTGAAAGAGACGGCTTATTATCTCGGAATTGGCATCGCAAACCTGATCCGTGGCCTCGCTCCTGAGGCGGTGATCGTTGGTGGTCCGATTGTCCGCGCGTGGCCGGTGATCTCGTCTGATATCAAGAACACGGTCGAGGCCACGATTTGCCGCGGTTTGCCTACGACTCATATCATTGCTTCCACGCTTGGCCCAGAGCCGACTTTGATGGGCGCGCTCAGTCTCGTTCTTGCAAGTAAATTTGCTTCCGTCTCAGTCACTTGAGCCCGCATTCATTGTTGGCTCTGTGAACAAAGTCGCCTCATTTAAATTTTACTGATAGTGGGGTCAAAAATTTCTTGACAAGGATGCGGATTAGTATTAAAAACTTTTGCTAGCCTCTGCAACAAAGTAACACTCGAACAACTTAGCTAAGGATTTACTCTCTGAGGTCCGCGGGCGGTTTATGAATTCTTGGATTGCATTTCAGGAAATGCTGAGGAGGTGTTGTATGTCGATCAGGTCTTGGGCGCAGGCGTGTCTACTCCTGCTGAGTATTGGTCTGCTCGTCGGTGTGCACGCCCAGTCGAGCACAACCGGTAACATCACCGGTACGGTGAGAGACCCGCAAGGCGCTGCGGTGCCGAAAGCGGAAGTCACGATCACCGATGAGAAGACGGGCACAACGCGCACGGTCACTGCAACCGAGGACGGCTTCTACACCGCCACCAGCTTACCTGCCGGTATCTACACCGTAAGCACCTCGCCGGCAGGATTCAAGAAAACAGTAACGACGGGCGTCGAGCTTCACGTTAACGAAAACAAGACTGTGAACCTTGACCTCCAGGTCGGGCAGGTAACTGAAACGGTTACCGTCACGAGCGAGGCGGCCCCGGTCGAGTTACGCAGCGGCGAGGTCAGCAGCTTGATCACGGAGAAGCAGGTAACCGAGCTGCCTCTCAATGGTCGCAACTACGCGCAGCTCGCATTGATGGTGCCCGGTGTCTCCCCAGTCACGCAGTCAGGCGCGGGGGGCGCCTTTGCGACAAGGGGAACCGGACTCAACGCGGGCGTCGACATGTCGGTTAACGGCAACCAGTCCAACTCGAACCTGTGGACGGTTGATGGCGTCAACAATATGGACGTCGGATCAAATCGCACGTTGCTGGTGTTTCCGTCAGTCGATTCGATTCAGGAGTTTCGTGTCGAGCGTAACAGCTTCAGCGCGGAGTTTGGCCAGGCGCAGGGCGCGGTGGTCAACCTGATCACAAAGGGCGGCAGCAATGAGTTTCACGGCACCGCCTTCGAGTTTTTCAGACACAATTCTCTAAACGCGAACAACTTCTTCCTGAACCGCGCCGACCAGCCGAAACCGAAATTGAAGTACAACAACTTCGGCGGCAACTTCAGTGGTCCAATCATCAAGAACAAGGTCTTCTTCTTCTGGTCAGAGGAGTGGAGACGTGAGCGTCGCGGCCAGGTGCTTTCATCACGCGTGCCGACCGCAGCCGAGAAGCTGGGCGACTTCAGCGGATCGTTAACAGGCGCCGTGCCGCGCGATCCGGCGACTTGTCGCAATGAGCCCGATCCAACTCCCGAAGATCCGATGCGCACCAGGCTCGTCTGCGATCCGTTCCCCGGCAATCGCATTCCACAGAACCGGCTCAGCCCGGCCGGGTTGGCGTTCGTCAAACTCTTCCCGGATCCGACTGGTCCCGGTGTCGGCGACTGGGCGACGTCGCAGTTGCAGCCGATCGACACGCGCCAGGATCTCATTCGTGGTGACATCACGCTCAACGACAAAACGAACATAATGGTGCGTTATATCAATGAGAAGTGGACGCACCTTGGCGCTACCGGCAACTTCTGGGGCGACTCGGCGTATCCGACGCTCGCGTCTGACTGGAGCCAGCCGAGCCACAGCTTTGCGGTTAAGTTAACCAACACAATCACCTCGAAGGCTGTCAACGAATTCCAGTTTTCGATCGCCGGCAACGACATCATCATCACCACTTCGCCTGAGAGCGAGGCGTTGCAGGAGGAAATCGCCTCCAAGATTCCGACCGTCTTCCCGCATGGCGGCGACGGCGGCGTTGGCGGTACTGTCCCCTCGCTTTTCTGGGGTGCAGGCGGATACTCGAACATCTGGCACCAGGCGCCGTGGGCCAATCGTGAAGATCTCTATATCTGGAAAGACGACTTCTCGCTGGTGAAGGGGTCACACGAATGGAAGTTTGGCGCTCTCTTCAGTCATAACTTTAAAGACGAGCCCGGCAACGGCGCGGGCGGCGGCAACCAGCAGATTACGATTCAGGGATGCGGCGAGCAGACGTTGCACTGCATTGCTGACCTGCTGCTTAAAGACGCCGTCCTCCTGAACTACACAGAAATCGCCACCACCGAAATCGCGGAAGGCCGCTGGCGCGACTTCGAGCTTTATGCAAATGACACGTGGAAGCTTCATCCGCGCGTAACGTTGACTGCGGGTCTGCGTTACTCGGTGTTCACACCGGCGTGGGAAAAAGACAATCGCATCTCCAATTTCTTCCCGGCACTTTATAACGGAACCGATTTTAATACCGGTCTCGTAACTGCCGACGAAGCGGTGCAGATGGGATTGGAGCGATCCACCCTCAAAACCTACAAGGCGGGCTGGCAGCCTCGTGTGGGTCTTGCCTGGGACGTGTGGGGAACTGGAAAGACAGCCGTGCGAGCAGGTTTCGGACGTTACATGAGCCGTTCCAACGTTATCGAAGATCTGCTGCGCCTGACGGCCAATCCACCCTGGACCACGACCGTCAGCGCCGGTTCAGGTTGGAACGGACTTGGTACGACGTTGGCTAACTGTCCGACGTGCCGCAGTCTCGACACCATCAATCCGGGCCTCGCGTCGAACGTTGCCGGTGTAAATCCAAATGCCGGATTCAATGCTGTCGATCCCGGCTTCAGACCACCTGAGAGCTATCAGTGGAACCTGACGATTTCGCACCAGCTTCTGAAAGATACGACTCTCGAAGCGTCGTACATCGGTAATCACGGCCTGCACATCTGGCGGCGCAATGTGAATCGTAACGACATCGCTCCCAATACGCCGTGTCGCGGCAGCGAGTGCGATGGCAGTAGCGATCCCGCGAGACTCCAGATCGCACGTGCCTCGTTGAATATCGCGAGCCCGGTGGCCGGAGTTGGTATTCAGGATTCAGGTGTCTTAATTGCTGATAATCGTCTGCTGAGAGGTGTTGGCAACATTACCACCGACGAATCGAATGGTAACTCCAGCTACCATGCGATGCAGGTGTGGCTCAACCGGCGCTTCACTGAACGCCTCGCTTTCCAGGTTGCATATACCTGGGGCCACGCGATTTCA
>DATHTI010000361.1:0-2030 GCA_035463335.1 Pyrinomonadaceae bacterium
GAGGTCTTCCATATAGCCGTCGAGCAGGCTCGCGCCCTTGCCGTTCAGCACGCCATTGCGATAACGGATCACGGTGCGAATCGCAGCCCGTGTTCCGGTAGTCGTGATTCTTCCGTCGCCATTCGGAGTGGGCCGCAGGTCTGGTTGCCTCGTCGCGTCCGGCTTTCGCGCCTTGACCTGATTCGGAAACGGAAACTGCTGCACTGCGATCTCGTTCTGGTCCGGATGTCCGGTCCATGCGCCATCCATCAAACAGTTGGCTTCGTTCTTTTTGTCTTCGGCGAGTACGCGCAGCGCGCGTTCGTTCAACTCGTGATCGGTGCGGCTCGGATAGAGCGCGGTCATGCCGCCAATGGCGAGGATGCCGTGCTTGTGGCAAGTCTCAGCCAGCAACTCGCGCAGGTTTTGAAAGAACGGTACGTTATGTGGAATCGTGTTTCGATCGGGCAGGATCCACTCCGGGTCTTCGAAGTTGAAGTGGATCAGACTGGCCATGTAATCCCAGCGACCGAGATTCAGACCGATGATGTGGTCGCGCAGGTTATAGATGAACTCTTCCATCTGATACGCGATCGGATGCGACTCGACCAGCGCCATGCACTTGATGTAACCACGCGGCCATCCTTTTGCATCTTCAATCGCCTGAAAGAGATCGCGCCACCACAAAGCTTCTTCAGCGGATTCAGACTTCGGAATGTAAAAGCTGAGTGGATGTTGCAAACGATCGACGTCAGCCTGGAACGCAACCATCGCAACATCGAACAGTGAAGCCGACATCAGCTCGTCTTTGAGGACACCTGCCTGGCTGATGTGCAGACCGCGCGGGCGAGTGAACGTGACTGTGCTGCTTTCTTTTATTCCGACGCTCGTTTGTCGCTTCGCGTCGAAGTAGGTCAGCTCGCCTTTTAATGCCGCATCGATATTTGCGAGGCCGGTGGTGAGGTTGGACCACGTGTTTGCCATCGAGTCTTCGAGATCGAGCATCACGCCGGGCGCACCGGAGTTCAACATCTTCACCACGAGCTCGGCGTCGTCCGCGGGGCCAGTCATCTGGTTACGCTGATCGGCGCACCAATCGGGAAGAGGAATCGCCCAATCCGTGGTCGTCGCTTCGGAGGCTGGCAGATAGTTCGGCTTCTTCCCGTTGTGCGAAGCGGCGAGGACGTCCATCCGCTTCCGTCTCAGGGTTTGCTGGCGCGGCGTCAGCTCACGATGCAGCGGCAGCAGAAATTCCATGAAGCCTGCGCGCAGGTCGGTTTGCGGATTGAACTCTGCCGGCGCAGCGTTGAAACGTGTTCCGTATTGTGAACGAGTGCTTGTCATAATGTGAGCGCAGATTTAGCATGCCTCTGGAAACCCCTGCAATAAGCTAATCAGGATCGTGAACGCAATGTTTGTTGTGGGCGATGACGCACATCAGCATTCGTGAATTTTCCATTGGAAAAGGACTTTTATTAGCTTTTTAGACCAATTGCGCCTGTTCGATATACTGAACAGCATTTCGTGAGTGGAGGAACAAATATGATTCGCGCAGCCACGGCCAGAACCGAGGAAAAACCAAAGCGTGATCACAATCGTGAACAGGTGACCTCGGTTGAGCGGGCGTTGTCGATTCTCGAGCTCCTGGCCAGCAGGAATCACGGGCTGAGCACGTCGGAAATCAGTCGTGCCGCGCGCTTGCCGAAGAGCTCGACCAGTTATCTTTTGCGCACGCTCGTCGGGCGTGGCTATGTGCGCCGCGACCCTGAAACTGGTCAACACACGCTCGGGATTCGTGTTCTGAGTCTCGGCGGGCAGGCGATGCAGGGCATGGCGTTGCGTGAGCTCGCGATGCCGGTTCTGCGACAGCTTGTTGAGACAACGCGTCTCGGAGCACACCTCGCCATTCTCGATCATGGTGACGCCGTCTATATCGAGCGGATTGAGTCACCCGGCTTTATCAAGATGGACATCTGGAACGGCAGGCGTGTCGCGCCACAAGCGACCGCGGTTGGTAAGGCGCTGATATGTCATTTGAGTCGTGAAGAGAT
>DATHTI010000362.1:0-5259 GCA_035463335.1 Pyrinomonadaceae bacterium
TGGACGATACCCGTAAGGCGTGTCCCAGAAAAGGAACTTGAAAAACGCAAGCGCGAAGAGTGCAAACGCGTGCGCGCGCAGCCTGACGGATTGAATTTCAAGACCGGCCCAGAGTATGGCGACGCCTTCAACAGCCCACGCGATCGTGATCCAGTTTGAACGTAACTGGATCGGGATCGCGATCGTTACGAACGTGAGTGCGACGGCAATCAGCAGCAGGATCTCGCGCCGGCTCTTCACCCCACGCGACAGCAGGAGCTTTGCAATACCCGCGTAGAGCAGCGCCATCAGGATTGCAAACGCGCCCATCCAATCGTGATGTGTTGGATTGAGCAGGTGATACGCAGTGGCGAAAAAGACGAACGGGTTTGCCAACAGCAGTAGCGCGTCTTCGAGCGTGGCTGACTCGCGACGGAGCAGTTCGCGCGCGAGATGGGCCAGCAGGAAGAGAAGGAATATCGCTGCTTGAAAGATCAGAACCGCGCCGCGCTTTTGATGGTGGTAGTTCTCGTCATACCAGAGCCAGAAGAGTAGTTGTGTGCCGTAGTAAGCGATCGAGCTGAGCCCGCGCCAGTGTTTGAGAAGCGCCAACGCGCCGGCGTCGAGCACGACGAGATACGCAAAGAACTGTCGATACTGATCGCGATCGGAGTGAAGCAGAACGGGCGTCAGCAATCCGCCAATCAGCGCCATGATCGCGATCGCGGGTGCGTTGTAGAGGAGCGAGATCGCGGCCGCTTCGGCAATCAAGATCGCGAGGAAAGCAAAAGCGGTCTTCTGTCCGACGAGATGGTAGTAGCCGAACGCCGCATACGTGGAAAGGTAAAGCAGCACGATGCCACCCGCGGTCAGTATTTGCGAAAAGATGCGCCAGCCCCGGCGGCGATATCTGAAACCGGCGAGAGACATCCCGATGCCAAACGCGATGCCGATCGAGACGCGGCCCAGCTCGCCGATCCATCGATTCTCGAATGCGTACTTCATAAAGAACGCAGTCGCGAAAAGAATTAGCACGATCGCGACCCAGCCCACGCCGCGTCGACCGATAAGCGATTCGAGCTCAAAGGCGCTGAGTGTTGACGGAGACGGGGTTGTTGGTTGTGGCGGCGGTGGCTCGGGTGCGATCGGTGGGGGCGGTGGTGCTGGTCGAGGTTGTGGCTCAGGTTCTACGGCTACCGGCCGACCTGCGAGAGCGGCTTCAAGCCGGGCAATCCTGTTTCGTGTTTTTATTGAAATTACAAGAGCGACGATTGGCAGCACGATTGCAGAAAGCAGCGCTGCAAGCAGCAACAACACGAGGATCAGGAAGAGTAGATCCATTCAGGCGCGAACAATAGCACAGGTTTCGTGTACAATGCGCTGCAATGACGAGAGAAGAGCTCGCCAACACCATCAGCCACGGACTCGGACTGATCCTCGCGCTCGTTGCAGTTCCGATCCTGATCGCCACGGCCCTTCGGGCCGGGAATGTTCAGTTCACCGTTGGCGTGAGTGTGTTTGGCGGAACGATGGTCCTGCTTTATCTCGCGTCGACGCTTTATCACTCGCTGACACACGAAGCTGCGAAGGGGTTGTTCCGGCTCTTCGATCACACTGCGATCTTCCTGTTGATTGCGGGATCGTACACGCCGTTTAGTCTCGGTGTGTTGCGTGGTCCATGGGGCTGGTCGTTGCTGGTCGCGATTTGGACGCTGGCGATCGTCGGGATCATATTGAAGATTAGAAAGCGAACACGCTACTCGCCCATCTGTATCGTCTTATATGTGATCATGGGTTGGCTGGCGGTTGTTGCGGTGAAGCCGATCGTGATGCTGGTCCCTGTGCCGGGGATACTTCTGATACTTGCAGGCGGGCTCGCGTACACGGGTGGACTCGCGTTCTTTGCCGCGCAGCGAATTCGTTACAACCACTTCATCTGGCATCTATTCGTGATCGCCGGCACCACGTGCCACTTCTTCGCTGTACTCTGGTACGGATATTAGCCACAAAAGCACAAAAGCAAAAAGAGAGTTCAGAGTTCAAGCTTTATTAGCTTGTCAGGCTTGAAACCGGACGCTGCAACCTAAAGGTTGAACTCTGAGCTCTCTTCTTTGTGCGTTTTGTCCTTTTGTGCCTTTTGTGATCTATTTCGATTTGTACTGGAACGTGATCCGGGTTTCTTCCTCCATTACGAGTGGTCGAACGAAGCGATAGGATTTACCGCTGCGCGGCACTTCGACTGCCACCGGAAGAATTCCCGCAACCCGACGTTGCAGGTTGAACACGTTCTGTGACGCCGTGTTCAACTCCGCGGCCCGGTTCTTCTTTACCATGTCCTCAATCTGGCGGCTGTCAATATCCGCACCTCGCCCTGTTACAGTCACGGTTTCGCTGATACTCGCCACCTCCATCGTGGTCCCAATACGCGCCGGCTTCGACGCATGCAGATCCAAATCGTATTGCATTCTTTTGAACCCCGGAGCTGCAATACCCACTTTGACTGCACCCGGTTGCATACCCGCGATCCGCCAGAGACCTTCAGCGTCAGATCTCGTGGTCAAACTGGCCCCCGTTTGCGTGTTGGTAATAGTGATTTCCGCGCCCGTTATGACTGCACCCTGTTGATCGACGATCACGCCACCAACTTGTCCAGACTCGAGCGTGCTGAGATCCACTTGCGACCAGCTCTGCGCGCTGTCGGAAAAGTCGTCACTACCGTCAACGATATTCTTCGCCACCGACGTCGGAAACAATTCCGCCGAGAGCGCGTTGCCACCGAATTGCCTCACTTCGAGTCGTTCCGGCAGCGAAACTTCCCACGTCAACAGGTTCACCGGAATGTTCAGCTTCGGCAGGCCCATGTCGTACGCGCCACTCTTCGCGAACCTCGCTCCCGAGTTGTAGTAAACAAACGACACGGTGTAAGGCTTCGATGAGTCGAGTCCCGCGCGCAACAACGGAACAAGAGTCGCGTCCTTACTTTCCACGGGCTTCACGCGTTCGCCTGCAACTTCCGCCGACAGCAACTTCACACCAGCCGGCAGCTCGACTTTCATAAACGGCTTCGCATGGTTGCGCACTCGCAGTGAAACCTCGGTCAGCGTGCGGCCTTCGATGTTCGTCAGCGTCGTCACTGTGGCGCGCTCGGCGACTGCAGACAGCACGTCAGCATCCTGAAACTGTCGCCAATCGAGTTGCAGCTTAGGCGCTTCACTCGCGCGACGGTTGTAGCGAAATGCTGCCTGTAGCGGGAAGTGCGAAAGCGATCGCGTGATCGCGCCAGCTTCGCGCACGTCCATGCGACGCAGCCCGCCCGACTCAGTCGCGTTAAGCTCCATCGCGCCTGCGCCTTCGACCAGCACCTCACCCGTTTCGCGTTGCGCATCTGCAAATGCGAGTAGCGGCGCCTCGGCTTGTGTCTCACGATTGGTTCGTTCGATCGCGATCAGGAACTGGTGGTTTCGACGCGCCGGATCATGGACGCGCAACGTCAGTATGTTTCCGGAAACGTCGTGCGACTCGAGCGTGCTGCCCGAAGCGGTTACCAGATCGTATCCCTGCGGCAGCGACATCTTGAACTCGGCCGCTTCACCCTGGACCACGTTGACGTCGCAAAGCGCTGTGACGCGCAACTGTGAATCGTCAACCGAGACGACGGATTTGACGTCGGAAAGAAAACGCACTTCGCGCTGTGCAACAGGCGCGGCAATTTCCCGTGTGGTCCACCAGATGCGCGCCGCTTTGCCTGGCTCGAGTGCGGCTTCGATTCGGGTCAAACCATTTGCCGTGTCACGACTCGTCACCAAACCGGGCTCGACACGGACGTTTGCATGATTTCCCGGCAGCTCGAGAGTCAGAGTTGAGCTGCTTGCGAGGGGAACCGGCAGCGTGAACGAAGCGCGCCCGGCTTCGATCGTCAACGGCGCAGCCACGCCGAGCGAGACTGCAAAAGGACCTGGTCCACTCAATATCGCGGCATGGTGTGGTCCTTCCCGCAACAACGGTAATGGATTGGTTGATTGTTTGGCTTCGAGAATCGTCAGCGCTGTCGTTAGCGGAGTCTTCACTGATCCTTTGGCAAGTAGTGAGCCGTCGATATCAACGGTGCCGACGAGCGTTTGATTCTCGACGCGCAGCTTGAAAACCGCGTGCGACAAAACGAACGGCAGCGGCACTTCATCAGGCGTCGTGCCTTTGCGCATCGAGAGCTCAACGAGGCGGTTATATTCGCTGAGCGAAAGCGTCACTGTTCCCGCTGTTCCCGAGACCGGCAAAGGCGTAGCGATGGTTGTGTTGCGGTGTTGGCCTGCGGCCACGACTGTGATCAGTAAAATCAGAATTAGTGTTTTCATCGGTCGCCTCTCTTTCTGTCACGTTGAAAGTCAAACTCAACTGCCGGTGCCTGGTTCTCGGCGGTCAATTCCGATATCAGGAAGATCGACGGACCGAAATGCGGAAACACTACACGCAACGGAAGATTTCGTGCCGGTTTCTTGCCGTGTTTGTCGCCGTGCAGTTTTGCAACGAGCTGTTTCGTCTCGGTTTGATCGGCAGGAATCTCGCCTTCGGCGCGCTGCTGCTCGGTTACAGATGGCTGCGCCTCGGAACGCAACGCAAACGACTGAGGCCCGGCGTATTCAGCAACGCGGAAACTGCCGGAGAGTCCGGGCACGGGTGTTACGCGAAAGAGTGGCGGATGATGCAGCAACAGATGCGACTTCGAGATCGGCAGATCGACGGCGACGAGCGACACGCGCGTGCGTCCCTTGTCGGTCCACGATGCAGCGCGATCGAGATAAGAGATCTCGACAACAAACGCGGGCGCTTCTTCGCCGGAACGCGTCTTTTCGAGTGGAAGCAGGAGTGAGCCGTCCGGCGCGCGTCCCGGCCTGATCGGACGACCGGCGACCGACGCGCTCCACAGCACCGCTGTTGAAGGCAACGTGAGTTTCAGGAAGTTGCGCTGATTATTTCGCACCGCGAAGCGCGATTGGACCAGGATCTTTCCATCAGCGGCGATGAGCGTGTTGTACTCCGCTTCTTCGATGTTTGCAGTGAGCACTGCCTGCGGTGTGTAACGCTCGACGTCGAGCGAGAGCGTGCGGGGCGACTTGCCTTCAGCCGGTTGCAGCCGGAAAGCGATTAGCGAAGGTGATTGGCGATTCGAGATCAGTTGGCCCAACTCACCGGCTTCAGCATCTTCCATCCCACTTGGACGGCGCTCTTTTATCTCACCCGCACCGAGAACCTCAACACCGACGCCGCCAGTTTCACGTTCCG
>DATHTI010000363.1:0-11932 GCA_035463335.1 Pyrinomonadaceae bacterium
CATGATGTAATCGATTGGTCCACCTTCGACCTGGCGCACAGGTGCTTCGAGGAGGTCTCCCCAAAAGCCCTGTCCGGCTGCGATGCGTACTTTCTGTTTCATGAAGTTCGCAATGTTGCCATAAAAAGGCGCAAAAAGCACAAAGGATGAGCTCAGGTATAGACCTGCACTCATCCTCTATGTGCGTTTGGGGCTAACTGCTACGCCCGGGGACTGGGGCTCGGAGTCGGAGTCGGGCTCGGACTTCCACCCGGACTCGGGCTTGGCGCTGGCTCACCGGGAGTTGGGCTTGGCATTGGCTCACCCGGGGTCGGACTCGGCATCGGACTCGGTTCCGGGCTTCCACCCGGACTCGGGCTTGGCGTCGGTATCGGACTCTGGCTCGGCATCGTAGATGGTGATGACGACGGATTTGCTACTTCCGTTCCCGTTGCCGTTCCCTTGCCTGCAGTTTTGGACGTGGTAAACGTACACTGCTGCTGCGTCGCACCCGCGATCGGTGACAAAGTTAGCTTATTGCCGCTCTTCTTACCGCGAAACGAAATCACGGGAGAACCTGCTCCCGACATTTGCAGAGCGACAGCGGTATATCCTCTCGTCTTCGACGCGATGATACGCCCACTTTTGCCGTCGGCAGTCGTAAATTGGTTTCCCGTAATCGTCAGCGTGGTATCACCCGACAGCCCGGCAGCGTCGCAATTAACAAACGTTCCCGCGTAGGTGCCTGAAAGGTCCACCTGCATTGTTTGCGGCCCAGTTCTTTGCTCAGTCGGGGTTGTGGTTTGTGGAGTTGGTTGTGGAGCGGGATCCTGGGCTTGGAGTGCCCAAAATCCGCCGATTGCCAGGAAAGTCCCCAGCATTACTAACAAGAACATCTTTCTGACCATAGTGTCCTCCCATGCTCGTGCTTGCGCATCTATCCGGCGCACTTTCGACACTCATATCTCAGGGGTTTCACTACAAGAAGGAGGGGACACTGATTTGTACCACTCACAGCGCGAAATCTCAACCCTTCTCTGTGCAATCTCTGTGTTCTCTGTGTCTCGGTGGTTTCCTCTCGAAACCACCACAGAGACACAGAGGACACAAAGATTGCTCAGAGAGTGCTTTCTCTCTTGGTTTCTTTGTGGTAAACATCTTTTGCGTACAACCCAAACTAACCGCTGAGGAAGCCAATGCGACCAGAACATTCCATTCGACTGATCTCCGTCTTCGTTTGCACGCTCTTATTTACATTGCTGCTGGCGAGCTGCCAGCCTGCGCCTTCCGGCACCAATAGCGCCACCGGCGGCGCCGGAACAAAGCACAGGCTCGCGTTCGTGACAAACAATGCTTCCGACTTCTGGATCATCGCGCGTAAAGGTACGGAGAAAGCAGCGAAGGAGATTCCAAACATCGAGGTGGAATTCAGAATTCCGTCTGACGGTACTGCCGCCGAGCAGCAACGCGTCGTCGATGACCTGCTCGCGAAAGGTATTGACGGGATCGCGATCAGCCCCGTCGATCCGGCTAACCAAACACCGATGCTGAATCGCGCTGCGAGCCAGACTCTGGTTGTCACGCAGGACAGCGACGCGCCAACCAGCAATCGCGTGTGTTACATCGGCACAGATAACGTCGAGGCCGGACGTCAGGCCGGTCAGCTCGTGAAAGAGGCTTTGCCAAATGGCGGCAAGATCATGGTGTTCGTCGGCGTGCTCGACGCCGAAAACGCCCGGCAACGTTACGATGGTTTGAAGGAAGCGCTCAACGGATCGAACGTCTCAATCATCGACGTGCGTACTGACAACACCGATCGCGTTCGCGCCAAGTCGAATGCGTCTGACACGCTCGTGAATAATCCCGACATCGCCGGCATGGTTGGGCTCTGGTCATACAATGGACCAGCAATTCTCGCGGCCGTAAGAGAAGCAAACAAGACAGACAAGGTGAAGATCGTCGCCTTCGACGAAGAAGACGAAACACTAAACGGAATCAAAAACGGCGCGATTTACGCGACCGTTGTGCAACAGCCGTTTGAGTTTGGCTATCGCTCGATGGAGTTGATGTCGAAATATCTGAACGGCGACAAATCGCTGGTTCCGGCAAGCAAACAGATCTTCGTGCCGACGAAGGCGATCAAGAAAGACAACGTCGAAGCGTTTACGAAAGAGATCAATACACTCCGGGGACGCAGTTAAAACTAGCCTGTGGCAGCAAACGCCCCAATCCTCGAAATGGAGGGAATCAGCAAACGATTCCCAGGGGTTGTTGCGCTCGACAACGTTAGCCTGACTGTCGGCGCGGGCGAGATCGTGGCGCTTATCGGCGAGAACGGCGCTGGAAAATCGACGTTGATGAAGATCCTGGGCGGCGCGATCTCACGCGACGCAGGCACGATCAAGATCAACGGTGAGCCTGTCGAGATACCTTCTCCGGCTGATGCCAGCGCGCTCGGTATCGAGTTTATTCACCAGGAGCTGAGTGTCCTCGACAATCTCGATATCGCCGCGAACATCTTTCTGCGTCGCGAGCCGACCACGGGCGGCTTTTTGAAGCTGATCGATCGCAAACGCATCTATCGCGAGTCAGATCAAATTCTCCGCAAGGTCGGTCTCGACGTTCCGAGCCGCACACCACTCGGCCAGCTCTCAATCGCACAACAGCAACTCGTCGAGATCGCGCGCGCGCTTAGCGCGGGTGCGCGCATCATTATCATGGACGAGCCGACGTCGAGTTTGACCCTCACTGAAACGCGGCGACTGCTCGAGCTGATCAAAGATCTGAAGGCTGAGAATGTCAGCATCATCTACATCTCGCATCGGATGCATGAAGTCGAAGAGATTGCCGATCGTGCAGTCGTGCTTCGCGACGGTAAAAACGCCGGTGAGATTCAACACGGCGAGATCACGCACGAGCGCATGGTGCGCATGATGGTCGGACGCGATCTGAAAGACTTCTTCAAAGGCGCGCGGGTCGAGCGAACAGGTGGAGGCGACGGTGGTTTTGAAGTGCGCGGGTTACGCACGCTGCGCTACCCGAATCACCGGATCGCATTCAGCGTCGCGAAGGGCGAGGTGCTTGGTTTTGCGGGACTGGTTGGTGCCGGGCGCTCGGAAGTCGCGCGGGCGATCTTCGGCGTTGAGGAAGCACTTGAAACTGAGGTTTCGCTCAACAATCAGCGCTTGCGCATCAGGGGTCCGCAGGACGCTATCACGCACGGGATCTATCTCATTCCGGAAGATCGTCGTTTGTCCGGTCTCATCGTCGACTTCAACGTGCGCGAGAACATCACGCTCCCGAACCTCGAGAAGTATTCGTCAGCGAAGATCATCGATCGCGCGAAAGAGATGAAAGCCGCGCGTGAGGCGGTTAAGGCAATCAACATCAAGACACCGACGCCCGAAATGCGAGCCGCAAATCTCAGTGGCGGCAATCAGCAGAAGGTGGTGCTGGCGAAGTGGTTGACGTTTGCGCCGCGAGTGCTGATCTTCGACGAGCCGACGCGCGGGATCGACGTGGGCGCTAAAGCGGAGATCTATCAACTCATTCGCAATCTCGCGGCCGAAGGCGTGTCAGTGATCGTGATCAGTAGTGAGATGGAAGAAGTGCTCGGCATTAGCGACCGCATAGCAGTGATGCACGAAGGACGGCTCACGGGAATTCTCGAACGCGCGAAGTTCAGCGAAGAGGCCGTCATGCGCCTCGCCACTGGAACGGAGAATTAGCCACAAAAAGGCACAAAGATTTTTAGCCACAAAAAGGCACAAAAACACAAAATGTAAAACCTGTATTTTTGGGCGCCTGACCCTCCTGATTGTTGTACTGTGTAGGCTTCGCAGTAAGTTCTTCTTCTTCTGTTTTGTGATTTTTGTGCCTTTTTGCGGCTAAAAGAGGCTTTCTATGAAAAAAGAGCTTGGCATATTTGTCCTGCTGATTGTTCTCTGCATCATCGTCTCGGTCATCAACCCGAACTTCCTGCTCCCGATCAATCTTCAGAACCTCGCAAGGCAGATCGGCGCGTTTGGGATTTTTAGTATCGGACTGGGACTCGTGATCATTACCGGCGGCATCGAGCTCTCAGTCGGCTCGATGATGGCGCTGCTCGGTGTGCTGCTGTCGATGATGCTGACGGAGTGGCGACTCGGCGTGATCATAGCGGTGCTCGCGTGCATGGCGATCGCGATGGCGCTCACCCTCGGGCACGGTTTGCTGATTACACGTTTGAACATGCAGCCGTTCATAGTCACACTCTGCGGCCTACTGTTTTATCGTGGCCTCGCGCGCTTCATCACAAACGACGAGACGAAGGGCTTCGGCACCGTTGAAGGTCTTGATTTCCTTCGCTACCTCGCAAACGGAAATCTCGCGGGCATACCCATGCCATTCGTGTTGTTGTTGATCGTGGCCGCGGTCACGTGGCTGGCGCTGCATCGCTCGGTTTACGGGCGCTATTTGTTCGCGACGGGCCGGAACGCGGAAGCAGCACGCTACGCGGGCATCAACACGAAATGGATCATCACGCTGACTTACATGATTGCAGGCGCACTCACTGCGATCTCGGGAATGATCTTCGCCTTTTACACAAACTCAGTTTCCCCCGCCAATCACGGCAATGCGTACGAGCTCTACGGCATCGCGGCCGCGGTGCTCGGTGGTTGTTCGCTCCGCGGTGGCGAAGGATCGGTGGTGGGTGTTTTGATCGGCACGGCCCTGCTCCAGGTGCTGCGCAATCTCGTTAACCTGCTCGGCATTCCCAGCTCACTCGATTTCGCAGTGATGGGCGCGGTTATTTTGATCGGTGTGATGGCCGATCAGATCTTCACTGAACGACGTAATCGACGACAAGTGGCGCAGATGCGCCAAAGCAGTGCGACAGGAGGACAGTCATGAAATTACACCGGAAACTATTCGCGCTGTTCTTGTTGCTGTCGTGCGTCACGTTCGCCGCGGCTCAGACTGTCACCAAACAGAGCTTCGGCAAAACCTCCGGCGGGGAGAACGTCGATCTCTACACACTCCGCAACACGAAAGGCGTCGAAGCAACGATCACAAACTACGGCGGCATTCTCGTCTCACTCAAAGTTCCCGATCGGAATGGAAAGTTTGACGACGTCGTGCTCGGCTTCAACGATCTCGAAAGTTATCTGACGAAAAATGATCCATATCTGGGGGCGCTGATTGGCCGCTACGGCAACCGCATCGCGAAAGGTCGTTTCACTCTCAACGGAGTCGAGTACAAGCTCGCGGTGAACAACGGCGAGAACCACCTGCACGGCGGGATTAAAGGCTTCGACAAAGTCGTCTGGATCGGTCGCGAGATAAAGACGAAAGCCGGCGCAGGAGTTGTCTTGACGTATCTGAGCAAAGACGGCGAGGAAGGTTATCCGGGAAATCTGAATGTGAGAGTCGTCTACACGCTTACCAACAACAACGAGATCAAAATCGATTATTCCGCGACGACCGATAAAGACACAGTCACAAACCTGACGCACCACTCCTATTTCAACCTGGCGGGTGAAGGCAATGGCGACATTCTGAATCACCTCGTCACGATCAACGCGAATCGCTTTGTGCCGACCGATGCCGGATCGATACCGACAGGAGAACTGAAACGTGTGGCGGGAACGCCGTTCGATTTTTTAAAGGCGATGGCGATCGGCGCGCGGATCAACCAGGACGATGAGCAGCTCAAGCTTGGTAATGGATACGATCACACGTGGGTGATCAACGGCCGCGCAGGAATGCTGCGGCTGGCGGCGACCGCTTACGAGACGACTTCAGGGCGTTTGATGGAGGTGTGGACCACCGAGCCGGGCGTGCAGTTTTATACGGGAAATTTTTTGGATGGCACGCTGACTGGTAAGAGCGGGAAGGTTTATGCACGACGAAATGGTTTCTGTTTCGAGACGCAGCACTATCCCGATTCACCGAATCAGCCATCGTTCCCGACGACGACGCTCAAAAAGGGGCAGACGCTGAAATCTACAACGATCTACAAGTTCAGCAGCAGACGTTAGCATCCACAGATTACACAGATTACGCAGATTGGTTATGGCCAATCTGTGTAATCTGCGTAATCTGTGGATCACAACGGCAGTCGCAGCCGCGCCTCACACCCATTGAATTGCTCTCGATTCTCGAGCGTCAACGTTCCACCATGCGCTTCCGCAATCTGGCGCGACAACACCAACCCAATCCCCGACCCCTGGGCCTTCGTTGTAAAGAACGGCACAAACAGGTTCGCCGTGCTCGCGAGCCCCGGCCCCTCGTCGCGCACCCACACTTCCACATGCCCGTTCTTCTGCTGCCAGCCGATATCGACACCCCCGCGCGTTTCCATCGACGCATCAACCGCATTGCGCACGAGGTTGATCAGCAACTGCTCGAGCTGCACGTCGTCGCCCTGGACCACCAGATCCGGACCAGACACGACATTCACCGGCAATCTCGTCTCCAAACGCGCCACACGCGATACGAGGGCGCCGATCTTCAACGGCTCGAGACGCGGTGGCGGCAGTCGCGCGAGTTTTGAATACGACTCAACAAAACGCGCCAGCGAGTCGGCACGCGACGAGATCACAGCGAGACCACGCTGCATGTCGTCGCGCCAATCAGGTGGCTCCGGTTCTCTTCCCATCAGATCAGCGAGACTGCCGGCCACTGACTTGATTGGCGCTAGCGAGTTGTTGAGCTCATGACCCAGCACGCGCAACAGTCGTTGCCATGCAGTGCGCTCTTCTTCACGCAACGTCTGGCTCAAGTCAGTCAAAACCAGCAACTGGTGCTGCTGCCCGCCTTCACGAAAAGTGCTGCGACGAATGTCCCAACGCCCGACTCCACCGGGAAACACCATCTGCATCGTTTGCGGCGCCGCGCCCGCGGATGAGTTGAGACAAGCGGAGAGCCCAAGCTCTTCCGCCGTGCGTCCTAACAAACGTGCCGGTGGTTGGGCCAGCAATCTTTCACCCGCGCGATTGACGAGCTGCAGTCGCTGCTCACCATCGAACGCAAACACAGCGACGTCGATCTCTGCCATCACGGTACGCAAGAGCGCGGTCGCTTCCATCGCGCCCAGTCGTTGTTCGCGCAGTGTCTGGCCCAGATCGTTCACTTCGAGCATGACTTCGCCGAGTGCGTCGCCCGTGAGCGCGCGCCGGCCGCGAATCGAGTAGTCGCCTTCACGAATCGCGGCAAGGATGTTCGAGAGTGTTTGCAGTGGGCGGACAATACGTGTCTTGAGATTGAACGAGATGCCCAGCCACAGCAGGACGAGGATTAGATCGACGGTCCATTGGACTTGCGCGGAGTAGCCGTCGTACCAGAGCAGGAACGCACACAAAGCGACGGCAGGAAACCCGGCGGCGAGCGAGAGCAGAGTAATCCGCCCTTCGAATTTCATCCGGCCGCGTTGTAGCTCGGGATCGAACGAGGAGAACTGAAGCGGCTGTTTTGGAGGCTTAACGGGCGTACTCACAGATCAGAGATTATATCCGTGTAATCTGTGGTTAAAAAGCTGAACCCTTCACGAACCAAGACCATACTTTTGTAGACGGCGATATAACGCGCTGCGGCTCAGACCGAGAGCCTCGGCGGCGCGGTTGGCGTTGCCCTCAAACCGCGAGAGCGCTTTCTTGATCAAGAGCCGCTCCGCGTCTTCGAGACTCATCTCTTCAAGGCGCGCCGAGAGACGCGCGTCGGGCGTCGCCTCGAGCGCGAGATCGAAAGCAGTGACCATGCTTCCCGGACTCATCAATACTGCGCGCTCAATCACGTGATCCAGCTCACGCACGTTGCCCGGCCACAAGTGCTGTCGCAACGCATCGAGCGCTTCCGGCGTGAAACCCATGATCGGGCGCCGGTAACGCTCACGATGCAGCTTCAAAAAATGTTCCGCCAGCACCGGAATATCTTCGATGCGATCGCGCAACGGCGGCAGACGAATCTCGACCGTGTTGAGACGAAACAGCAGGTCCTGACGAAAACGTCCCTGCGCGACCTCCGCGTGCAGATCGGCATTCGTCGCAGACAACAAACGCACATTCACCTTCTGCGTCTTCGAAGAACCGACGCGCTCAAACTCACCCGTCTCGAGCACACGCAACAACTTCGGCTGAAGATTCAACGGCACGTTTCCAATCTCGTCGAGAAAGAGTGTGCCGCCGTCGGCCAGCTCGAAACGCCCGACACGATCGGCCTTCGCATCAGTAAACGCGCCACGAACGTGTCCGAACAGCTCGCTCTCAAACACGCCTTCAGCGAGTGCGCCCGCATTCAAGGAGATGAGTGGCTTGGTGCGGCGCGAGGAGATCGAGTGAAGCAGGCGCGTGATCACTTCCTTGCCCGTACCGTTTTCGCCGGTGATCAGCACGTTCGCATCAGCCGGGCCGATGCGCTCGACGAGATTGAGCACCGACTTCATCGACGGCGACTCAGCCACGATCTGCGGCATCTCGCTCGACGACTCATCGCGCAGCGCCATGTTTTCCGCTTCGAGCCGTCGCCCACGACGCAGTGCTTCGGCGAGCTCGACCTGCGTGCGCAATACGGCGAGCAGTCGCGCGTTGTCCCAGGGTTTCTGGATGAAGTCGCGGGCGCCGCGGCGCATTGCTTCGACCGCGAGATCGACGCTGCCCCACGCCGTCATCACGACTACCGGCAGCGCCGGATCGGCAGCACGAATGCGACTGAGCAAGTCGAGCCCTTCACTACCTGACGTCGTATCGCGCGCGTAGTTGAGATCGATCAGGACGACATCGAACTCGTGTGTGTCGATCGATTTGAGCACGCCTTCGGGCGAGGACGCGCTCGAGATCTGGTAACGCTCACCCTTTAATAGAAGACTCAACGCCGCGAGGACGTCAGCCTGGTCATCAGCGATTAGAATGCGCGGCATTTATCTGTGGCAATCTTTACTCAATCTGTAAAATCCGTGTTACTCATACCGTAGTGCGGTTAGAGGATCAACTCTGGTGGCGCGGCAGGCCGGGATCGAGCAAGCCAACAACGCTGCTACCAGTGCAAGCAGCAACACGATCACGTACGTGAGCGGGTCAGTCGAAGAGACGCCAAACAACATGCTCGACATCCAGCGTGTGAGTGCGAACGCACCTGCCAACCCGATCGCGACTCCGGTGAGCGTGAGCACGATTCCCTTCTGCAACACCATCCTCAAGATCGCGGACCGGTTTGCGCCCAGCGCCATGCGAATGCCAATCTCCCGGGTACGCAGAGTGATCGAGTAAGAGATGACGCTGTAGATCCCGAGCGCCGCCAGCACAAGCGCGATCGCAGCAAAAACGCCGAGCAGCAATGCATTGAACCGTCGCGGCGCGGTCGTCGTGCTTATCACTTGCTCCATCGTCTTCACGCTCGTCCACGGCTGGTGAGGATCGATTGTCGACACTGTGTTGCGAATCGCTCCCGTGAGCGTTGGCGTGGGCAGTGCGCTGCGCACAAACACGTAGCGATGTCGCTGCGGCGCAATCAGGCGCGACGCGTACCAATCAGGCTCAGGCTTCGAATCGAGGGCGCGGTGCGGCACGTCTTTCGAGATGCCTACGATCGTGATCCACGGATTGTCAGGACGCGGCAGACCGAGCGTGAGGCGACGACCGATCGGATCTTCACCCGGCCAGTAGCGCGCAGCCATCCGCTCATTGATGACAGCAACAGGCGGTGCGCCCGGCTGCATATCCTCGGCAGTAAAATCGCGGCCTTTCACCACCGGAATACCAAGCGTCTTGAAATAATTTGCGCCGGCGAGCTGCCATCCCGCTGAAGTCAGATTTGCCGGATCGAGTTTCCGCCCTTCAATCGCAAAGGGATCGCTGTTCGCCCTCCCGCTCAATGGCTGGTTTGTTCCGAAGCTGACAGACTGCACACCCGGCGTCGATTGCACCTGCGTAACGAGACGACGATAGAAGTCTGACGCTCGCTCGGCATCGTTGTAAGTCGTGGCGGAGAGATCAAACTCAACACTCACCAGTTCTTCAGGCGCGATGCCGGGATTCGTCTGTTGTAAGCGCCACAGGCTCTTAACAAGCAGCCCCGCACCGATTGACAGCAGCACCGCGAGCGACACTTCAGCGACAACCAGCACATTGCTCCACTGCCGCCCCTGCACGTCACCAGCCGGCCGCGTGTTCTTCAACGATTCATTCAAATCGAGCCTGGAGATGGGACGTGCGGCGACAAAACCAAAACCAATGCTGATCGCGGCTACGGCCAGGGCCATAAACCCAAACACGCGCGCGTCGATGTTCACTTCCTGAGCCCGCGGCACGATCGATGGTCCAATGACAGCGAGCAGGTCAATGCCCCAGTTCACAAACAGAAGCCCGAGCAGTGCTGCAAGAGACGATAACACTAAACCTTCAACCAGCAACTGCCTCGCTATTTTCCAGCGACTCGCACCGAGCGCCGCACGGATTGCCAGCTCCTTGTGCCGCTTCGCCGAGCGCATCAGCAGAAGGTTCGCAACATTCGCACACGCGATCAGCAGCAACAACGCAACTGCGAACAGCAGCACCAGCAACGCGCGCCGGCTCCCACCGACGATCTCTTCCTGCAATGGCGTAACTGTAATATGCCAGCCGCCATCCTCCCCATTTGGACCACGATAGCCCTTAAACTCACGCTCGAACCTTCCGGCAAGTGCGTTCATCTGGGCGCGAGACTGTTCGAGCGTGACGCCTTGTTTTAGTCGAGCGAGCACATTGAGAAAGTATGGACCACGCCGGGTCGTGACCTGGTCTGGCGTATAGCTCAACGGCACCCAAACATCTACGGACTCACCCGCCGAGAAGCTCGGATGTGGAAATTCAAATCCCGCCGGCATCACGCCGATCACGGTGTAACTCTCGTTATCAAGCGTTACAGTTTGGTTGATGATGCCGCGATCACCGCCAAAGCGGCGTTGCCAGAACCCGTCACTCAACACGACAGAACGCTGGTCATCGCCCGTAAAGACCCTTCCGGCGGCAGGCTGTGCCTCGAGCATCGGAAAGAGGTTCGCCGACACGTAAGCTCCGCGGATGCGCTCAGGCTCCGAGCCGCTCGTCATGTTGAAGCTGTGATTTGCGTAAGCCGCGACTGCGTCGAAGACTTCTGTCTGGCTGGCATAGTCTTCGTACTCAGCGGCCCTGGCGGGCAGGCGTTCGATATTCAGGGCGCGATAATTACCCCAAACCATTTGCAGCCGCTCGGCGTATGCGAACGGAAGCGGCCGCAGCAGCACGGCATTTACGACGCTGAAGATAGCCGTGCTCGCGCCGATTCCCAGCGCCAGCGTGACCACCACCACCGCCGCAAACCCCGGCTGCTTTAAAAGACTTCTGAGAGCGTAACGCAGATCCGTCAACAATCCGTGTAATCCGTGGTTAATTATTCATATCGCAAAGAAATCGTCGGTTCCACTTTGGTCGCCCGTCGTCCCGGAAGATAACACGCCAGCAACGTCACGGTGATGAGCAGGAGCGTGATCCCACCAAACGTCATCGCATCCGTCGGCTCGACTCCAAACAGCATCGTTGCCATCAATCGCGTGAGGATAAACGCGCCCGCCAGCCCCACCGCAACTCCAATCAGCGCCAGCTTCATCCCATTACCCAGGATCATCTTGAACACATCGATCGGCCGTGCGCCAATCGCCATGCGAATCCCGATCTCGTGCGTGCGCTGCGTGACCGAGTAAGACATCACACCGTAAATACCCACGATCGCGAGCACAAGCGCAATGCCGGCAAACAAACTGAGCAGCGTCAGGTTCAAACGCTCGGGCGCGACCGACTCCGCGCGAATCTCATCCATCGTGCGTGGATTGTAAATCGGCTGATCAGGATCGATCGCTTTCACCGCCTCACGCGCCGACGAGATCAAACGGTTCGGATCAGACGCGCCTTTGATGAGGACCGTCATGCCGCCTGAGGGCGATTGATTGAACGCGAAGTAA
>DATHTI010000364.1:0-23057 GCA_035463335.1 Pyrinomonadaceae bacterium
GGCGCCACTGTGGTCTTCTATCTCGCGAGTCGCAAGTTGCTGTTTCTCATCGAGCGGCCTGTTCACTTCGGATTGCTGTATGGCATTGCTGTTTACTTGTTTATGAACTTCGTGGTGTTGCCTCTGTCACTAGTTCCGCAGCGGACAATGACAGTTTCAGGCTTCATCATCGGCCTGCTCACGATCATGTTCTGCGTTGGCCTGCCCATCGCCTTAATCGTGCGCCGCTACTCACGTTAAATTTATTCGTTTAGGTACCAGCCTATGAAAATCCGTCCTTTCTGTGTTTATCCGTGGCTCGTTTTGCTCGTCTGCTTGAGCGCGTTGGGGCAAACGCGATCGACGAATGTCAAAGCCCTCGTCGGTGGCACGCTGATCGACGGTTATGGCAGTACGCCGATCCGCAACAGCATCGTGATTATTGAAGGCGAGCGCATCAAGGCTGTGGGCCAGGTTGGCACGCTTGCGATTCCGCCGGGTGCGGAAGTGATTTCAACTGAAGGCATGAGCGTGTTGCCAGGGCTGTGGGACATGCACGTGCACCTCATGATCAACGGCCACAGTGACTACGGACACTGGGACAAGACGTACCCGCCGCAGATGGAGACGGTGATCATGCCTGCTTCGGCGCGGCAGTTGTTGATGGCTGGCGTGACGAGTGCGCGGGATCTGGGTGCACCATTGAAAGCCAGTATTGCCGTACGCGATCGTATTCGGAAAGGCGAGATACCTGGTCCAACGCTTTACGTGTCGGGCCCGTTTATTCAGCACGAGCCGTATCCCGGCACTGAATACGTTCGTTGGGGCGTGAAAGGCGTAGCCGATGCGCGCGAGAAGGTGCGCCAGTTGGCTGAGGCGGGCGTCGACGTGATCAAGCTGATCGATCAGGATCAGATGACGATGGAGGAAGTGCAGGCGGTTGTCGACGAGGCGCACAAACGCAAGCTGCCGGTCGTGGCCCATTCGCACCGGCCGGAAGAGATTCGTCGCGGGCTGCAAGTCGGTGTTGATTGTTTTGAGCACACGGGACTCGCGACTGCGCCTGAGTATCCTGCGGATGTGATTGCGCTGATCCGCGAGCGAACGGCGAAGATGAGTCTTGGTCCATTGTTCTGGACGCCGACGGTGCAGGGGCTTTTGAACTACGAATACGTTCGCGACAATCCTGAGCAGCTTGACGATCCGTCGTGGCAAGTCGGATTGCCGCAATCGATCGTTGACGACATCAAGCAGTCGCTGAAGAAGCCTGGTCAGCTTGGGTACTATCAGATCACACCGCTGCGTCGTCCCACTCTCGCACGCAAAATCGCGCAGCTTTCCGAATCCGGCGTCGTGCTTTTGATTGGCACAGACAGCGGCATTCCAATGAACTTTCACAGTCAAACAACCTGGCGCGAACTGGACGCGTGGGTCAACGGCTTCGGCATCCCCGCTATGACCGCCATCCGCGCCGCGACTTACTGGCCGTCAGTCGCCATGAAGGTTTCCGATCAAGTCGGCACGGTCAGCGAAGGCAAATACGCCGACATCATCGCCGTCCGCGGTGACGTGCTGCGGCACATTGATCTATTGCAGGACGTGGACATCGTGATCAAGCACGGACGCCGTTGGAAGTGAGTTTAAGAATGAAAGCTGATGACTGTTATGAATGAACAGGCCTATCGGAAAGTCGAAGAAAAAATCGAGGCTGCCTTGCGATCTCAAGCCCGAGAACTTGACATCAGTGGCGGACGCAAGGACGCGGATAAACTGACTAAAGTGCCGGAATCGTTGAACACGAGCTTCGTATCGTTTGCTGAATACCGGGAAATATGCTCGCAGGTTGCCGCGTTTCATTGTGCGTTCGCACACCCTGAGTGAGAAACAGCCGCGCTGGTTGCGAGGTGTGGTGTTGACGCGCCGCTCAGCGCGTGCACTCGTTCGTGGCGATCACGAAGGAAGAGTCACGGATGTTTTTGCTACTGGCGAAAATGCCGACGACCGGATATGGCTGACGGAGTTCGTCCTTTCGGAGATGCGTATTTTAAACGAGCGACTCCGGGCTCGAACGTTTGTCGAAGATCAGCCAGGCGTATGCGAGGATGCCTGGGCGCTCGTTGAGGAAGGCTTGAAGAAAGTAGTTGAGAAGTCAGAACCTCCTCACCTCTCTCATCACAAAACCTGTCACGACTAGCTAAGCACCAGGTCTAAAAAAATGCTATAACAATATCGCTATGAGCACATCCTCAGACCGCGAAAAGATGCTCTCTGAGATGACGCGTGCCGAGAAGGCTGAACTCCTTCAGTGGATTGTTCGTGATCTCGGCGACGACTTTCCGGGAATCGAAAGTAAGCCGGACGTCATGGGAGGCGTACCTTGTATCACGCGCACCAGGATACCGGTGTGGCTGCTTGAACAATCACGACGTCTAGGAACCAGTGAAGCCGACCTACTAAGAGATTATCCAACCCTCACTGTACAGGATCTTGCTAATGCGTGGAACTTTGTTCGTTCTCACCGCGCAGAAATCGATGCACAGATAGAGGCCAACGAGAGAGATGATGATTAATGGCCCTCTATGCCGACGAAAACTTCCCTCTGAGAGTAATTGAAGAACTACGGCGGTTAGGTCACGATGTGCTCACTGCCTTCGAAGACGGAAGAGCAAATCAGTCGATCATCGATCAAGACATCCTCGCGAGAGCAACTGAGCTCGGTAGGGCCATAGTTACGCTGAATCGTCTCGACTTCAAACGGTTACACGCTCACGTGCCCGAACACGCCGGAATCATTATCTGCACAGAAGATCCGGATCGTATGGGTCAAGCACGGCGAATTGATGAAGCAATAACAGTAGCCGAAGATTTGAGAGCAAAATTGATCCGAGTTTATCGTCAGAAGTAGAGGATTGACCTATGCCGATTCAAATACGACCGATGAGGGTTGAAGATGTCGAAACGTGTGGCAGGATCTGTTACGAGGCGTTCAAGGGCATCGCTGAGAGACATAACTTCAAGCTTGATTTTCCGACGCCTCAAATGGCAATCGATCTGACGCGCATATTGGCGGAGAGCTCTGACAATTTCAGCGTTGTGGCGGAACGTGATGGCGAGGTAATCGGCTCGAATCATCTTATGGAGTACGACGCAATTCGTGGGGTTGGTCCAATCACTGTCGATCCGGCCGCGCAGGCGAAAGGTGCGGGCCGGATGTTGATGGAGGCCGTAATCGAGCGCGGAAAGGGAAGCGCGGGGATTCGACTGGTCCAGGACGCATTCAATACAGCCTCCCTCTCGTTGTACGCGTCGCTCGGGTTTGACGTGAAAGAGCCGCTGGCGCTGATCGAAGGTGAGTTGAAGGGCGATATGCCTTCAGGTTTGACCGTTCGCGCAATTGAAGAGCAGGATTATGAGGCTTGCGCGGAGTTGTGTCGTAAGACGCACGGCTTCGATCGTCTCAACGAGCTGAAGAACACGCCTCCGTTCCTCACTTCCTTCGTTGCACTCCGAGACGGTCGTCTCACCGCATATGCATCCGCGCCGCACTTCTGGCCTCTAAATCACGCGGTCGCCGAAACAGAAGAGGACATGCAAGCGGTGTTGCTGGGCGCCGCCAATCTCGCGCCAATCTTCTTTCTCTTACCGGCGCGGAAGACGAGCCTCTTTCGCTGGTGTTTGAAACACGGCATGCGAGTAGTCAAGCCGATGACTCTCATGGCGATGGGCGAGTATCACGAGCCACGTGGTTGCTATCTGCCGTCGGTGGGGTATTAATCGGCGTTACAACGGCATCAAAAGAGCCGGTAGTGCATCAGGTTAAAATTGACAACAATTACGCCGAAGGCGTTCGCTAATTTCAGCCCAGGGTTGGAGCGTAGCGACAACCCTGGGTCAGAATATTAATAGTCATTGAACCCTGAAAGGGTTCATCAACTGCCGAACCCTTTCAGGGTTTGGTGCAATTTTGAATTCATTCCCAGGGTGCTCGCGAACGCTCGAACCCTGGGCTGAAATTAGCGAACGCCTTCGGCGTTAAACTTTGGGCTGCGATTGGTGAATGCTTCGACGTGGCTGTGAGTCGTTGGTGACCCCACTATCGCGGAGGTGCTTATGAGTCAGACTCTGGATGCGATTTTCGATGGAAATGTGTTTCGACCGGATGTGCCTATTCAGTTGAAACCAAACACACGTGTTCGCATCACTGTCGAGCCGGTGCCCGTTTCAGCGCAAGAGTCCGAATCTTTTCTCCGAGTTGCTCGTTCACTGAATCTTGACGGACCTCGCGACTGGTCATCGCGTCTCGGCTGCTGAAATAGTTGCCACAAAGAGGCACAAAAGCGATGCTGAGATTTCTCACGAAGCGACGGAGTCAGGAGGCGAGCGTGTGTTTTTGTACGCTCGCGATTCATGAGCCGTATAGGCGGAGGGCGAGGTTGTTGGTTGGGGATGCGCCGTACTGGCCGTGGGTGGTGTTGACGGATGAGCCGGGGGAGTTTGTTGATCTGCCGGTGCGCGCGATAAGGCATGTGCCCGCCGGACCAATGGCGATTGATTTCGTGACGAAGTTGCCGCCCACGGGCAATGGAAGAGGAAGGCCCGCTTATCACGATAAACGATTTGCTTTACAAGCAGCCCTCGAAGAGTTTGAGACCGCGATTTTTGTCGATGCTGATACGCGTGTCAGATCGTTGCAGCGGCTTCCGAATTTCCGGCCGGGTATTGCGGTTGTGAAAGAAGTGGATGCGAGCATTGCGGAGCATTTGGGGCGATGGGGATCAGATCGTAGACCAGCGTTTGAGAAACTCGCGATCGAGCTCACGGGTGATGTCAAGGTGATTAATTCGGCGCGATGGTGTAGCGAGGCGTTGTTTGCGATCACGAAGGATGGGAATGAGAAGAGATTTTTTGATGCCTGGGGACGCGGAGCGGAGTTCTTACACAACCTGGGTTTATTTACGGGTGAAGGAGGTGTGATTGGACTGGCGGCTGTGTGTGCAGGATGGACGGTTGATTACAAGACATTGGGTAGACTCGGTCGATCGATGCGGCATGAGGGAGGTGGGCCGAAGGCCGGGTAGATGCGTTAGTACAGAGATGTTTTTTAACAGGATGACAGGATTTGCAAGATTGACATGATTATTCAAACAATGAATCGCCATTGCTGATTGGACCACACAGAAGCAAGGGGCAAAGCATCGGAAACGGCTCGAACGACCTCAGGCCACTTTTGCTCGTCATAATCGTCACCAGATAACCAGCCGCCCGCTTTGACTTTCGGCAGCCACGCGTCAATATCGGCTTTGACACTCGTATAATCGTGGCGTGCGTCGAGGTGGACCCAATCAACCGACGCATCACTGAACAACCCTGCAGCATTAACAGAATCCGAAATGATCAACGTGATCTTTTCCCCGAAACCACAATCAAGCACGTTCTTGTGTAGTGCGCCAGCGAAAGTTCCGCCACCGTCCTCGACTGCGCCATCGTGGTAATCCTTTCCAAGCGCGCCTTCAGGACCACTGCCGCGACAAGTGTCAATTCCGATCATATTAATCTTCTTCCCGCTGCGCTCAACAACTTCACCGAGCGAGCAGAGACTCCGGCCCAGGTACGTCCCAACCTCAACAAACCTGCTGCCTTCGGGAAACCAGCTCACAGCCTCTTCCTGCGCGGAACGCCACGTGAACCAACCATCGATGTCATGCCAGTACCTGCGAATACCAAAGCGATGAAGAAGCGACTCACTAAAAACCGATCGCAGCGCGTCGTAGTGGCGCGCTGAGTAAACTGCAATCCGGTTCTTAATGCCCATCCTCTTAGCGCAGATGCGGAAACGGTTCGTCCGGCGCACGCTTGCCGAGAAAACGACTCAACGCGTCCCAGCTATCACCGTTTTCCCAACACACCACCAGCAAATCCTTATTGATTCTGCCAGCAAAATACTCGAGCACGGCGCGATTGTGGTTCTCATATCGCTGCGCCGAATACTCGTAGTCCCACTCAGCCGGTTGCATGCCGTGGACCTCATCCCACCAGTGCGGCTTTACCCAGTCTTTGTTTCTGATCCCCTCGCGCTCGTGATGTCCCTGCAAACTTCTGACGTAAGTTGCAGTGTCTTTCCGCAACGTGAGAATGAATTTTGTATTTGGAAACCTGCGATCGAATTCCTGGTAGAGCAGAAACCAGGGCCAGTCTTCAAACGACTCGTGCTTCTCGGCCTCCCTGAGCACGTCCTCGACTTGATTTCTTTTGACCTTGAGCGCGAGGTCCATGTCGTAGGTCTGGTGTTTAAATCCGAAACGCCTGAAGCAGTAACCGAGCGAAGTCGTTCCAGTCTTCGGAAGACCGATGCCGACAACCTTACTCGCCCTGACGGGCCTCAGCTTGAGCCAACTGCTTCTCATTCGATTGTTAATCTTCGTGGCGATCATGTGATTTAGACAGGCATGCGTGATTTTTAGACAGCAACTCGGAATAGTAACTCAACAACGAAGGAATCGTTTTTTCCGGAGCGAATTCCAGCACCTGTTGCTTCGCCGCGACCGACATCTCCGCCAAACGATCATCCGTCGATGCGGCGATCATCTTGTCTGCCAACGCGGCCGGGTTGTCAGGAGGAACGAGAAGTCCGTTCACGCCGTCGCTAATCAACTCGTCTAAAGATGTGCCGATGGTGCCGATCACAACTTTGCCCAGGCCCATTGCTTCCAAACATGCGTTTGGCAAGTTGTCCATTGAAGAAGGCAAGACGACGAGGTGCGCTCCCGCGATCACTGGATATAACTGACTGTGCGGCAGGTTCTCCATGATCATCAATCGATCGGCAGAACTATTGCACTGCGCTCGCGCGTAAGCGGCCATCGACGATGCAAGACTGGTTTCCGTGTCTCTGCCGACGAGAGCGACATACGCATCCGGACAATGATCCAGATAGCGCGGCAATGCTTGTGCAAGCGTGTGAAAACCTTTGTGTAACTGAAATCGACCGAAGTAGAGGACGTATTTTTTGTCTTTCAGAAATTGATTATAGACCGTCGTGTCCCACTCGCGAGTCTCGACGTAAAAAGGTGTCGGAATCAGTCGCGCGTCCCGCGCCAGCGCTTTCTGAATCACACGGCTGGGAGCGTAAACGTTTCGCGTGAGCCTGTATTGCAGCGCTTCGAGGCTTCCGGTCACTGTCAAGTCGAGGTTTCGTTTGACGTGTGTATTCCAGCCAGGCTGTGACGACGCCCTGATGACATGTGTGGTGCGCAGCAAGGGAATTGAAAACAGTCCACACGCTGAATAATTAGGATACTGGATCAAATCGATTGGCTGGCGGCGATGGAGTTGTTTGAGTTTGCGATAAGTCTGTATGCTGAAGTTGAGCCAGTGCAGCGTTGTAGTTAACGAATAGCGTGTAAGACGATTGACCGTGTGCCATGCGGGCTTGAGCCTCACGCGATGGACCATCACGCCTTCGTGATCAAATTCATCTTCATTTTTCGTTGAGAGGGTGACGATGTGAATGTCGTGACCGAGATCGGCGAACTGCTTTGATACGCGGTTGATGTAGTTGGCGAGACCGCCGTCGAAGTGATTCTCAGTGACGAATTCCGGTGTGGCGAAGGCGATGCGTAATCTTCGGGAAGACATTAGACAGGTTGCAGGATTTACGGGGATTTACATGATGGACCAGGGGTGGTGACCGTTTTGTGATTCGTGACCGTTGCGGCCGGCGATACGTGAGTAAGTGTCGACGAGCATCGACAGCACCGTGTTTGGCGCAAACAATTTCAGATAGCGCTCGCGCGCGGCCTGGCCCATGCGTTTGCGAAGCGCTGGATCCGATGCCAGACATTGCATCGCGTCCGCAAGCGCTGCGCTGTCGCCAGGCGGAATGAGAATGCCCGCATCAGGAGTGAGGAGATCGGGCGAGCCGCCAACGTTCGTCGTAATGATCGGCAGGCCATGCGCCATCGCTTCGATAACGCTCTTCGACGTTCCTTCAGCAAACGACGGCAGCACAAACACGTCGAGCGTGCGCATGAACGCGCTACATCCAACCGCCCCGTCATAAGATCCGACAAACTCCCACGATCCATTCAGTCGCAGTTCGCGCACACGCGCTTTCACTTCCTGCACTGCCGGGCCAGTGCCGGCTAAACGGACGAGCACGTCGTCACGGTTCGCGCGTAAATGCGCGAGAGCATCAGCCAACACAAAGGGGCCTTTACCGGTTTCTATCCGCGCCGCGAACCCGAAGATTGTTTCGTTCTTATCGTTGGCGCCGAGCTTCACCGGCATCCTGAGCATGTTTGAATCTTCAGTGATTAGCGGCAACACCGAAACCGACGACAGGAAAGGGAAGCGCTCAGACCACTGTCGCGCGAGTATCGGCGAAAGCGCGGCGACTTCGGAACACAGCGGCAGCACCTTCTCGAGTCGTTTGTAGTGCGGCTCGAGTGGCGGCAGGTAATGCGGCGTTCCCATCTCGTGATACAGAACCGGAATGCCGGCTTCTTTGCCCGCGCGAATTATGAGCGTGGCGCCCGTGTCAGGCGTAAACACGTGCAGCAGATCGTAATGCGACCGCGCGAAGTAAGCGCGACAGTTTTTGTAGTGCACACGCGAGATCAGATCGATCAGGGTTTGCCAGATCCTGCGCAGGCCTCTTTCAGTGCTCGGAACGAGGAGGAAGAAAAGTAAAAAGCTTGACAGCAAACCGCGCAAACTGCGCAGGATCGTGAATGCGACCGAACGGTTGATGACTGTGATGACAGGAACGCCGGCCTGTCGCAGCCGGCGATTGAAGCGATCATTCTCGGTCGGTTTGTATAACAACACCACGTCGACGTCGTGTCCGGCGTTGTGCAGACTGATCGCGTAGCTGACAAGGATTTCATCAGCGCCACTGACTGGTCCAAAGAAGTGACTCTTACAAAGAGCAATCTTCATAGGCTCATCGATAACTCAGCAGCCACAACAGGCGGCCACTCGCAACAGTGCGAAACGGGCGAAATCGAAATGCGTCGAGAATGTTTGCTCTGGCGGATTTGGGTTTCCCTTCGTGGATGGAGTTAGTTGCTTCAGTCATCAATATCTCATATACGCGGTCGCGGAATTTCCGCTGCACGTGACGGCGTTTGACGCCTTCGGACGCACGGGCGCGCGGACGATCGAGCGCCATCTGCTGGACCCCAAGAGCGTGTTTACATATTTCCGCGGCATTTGAACACATCTGCTCGGATCCGGCGACCGCCTTGCGATGAATCGCAACGGGCTCGTCCACTGCCGCCACCAGAAAACGTTCGCTCAATCGCAGCCACATGTCCCAATCTTCAATCAGCTTCAGCGTTGTGTCGAACCCGCCTTCGTTAACTAAATTTGACTTGCGTACTAGCACCGAAGGCATGGGAATGAAGTTGTCTTCAAGGAGATCCCAGAAGATGTCGCCCTGCGGGCATCGTAGTGGATAGATCTCTCCGGTTGGAAGCTGGCGACGCGCGTCGCCGATCAGCGCCTGGCCGTAACACAATGCGATTCGTTCGTCCGCGGTTAAAGAATGCAGTTGTCTGTCGAGTGAGCCAGGCAGACGGAGATCATCGTCATCGAGGAAAGCAATGAACTCAGACGAGCTCTCAGCGATGCCAACGTTGCGGGCCTGTGCGAGCCCGCTATTGGTCTTCATTCGGACATAACGAATGGCTTCGATCCGGGCGCACACCTCCGCCGTGTCGTCAGTCGAACAGTCGTCAACGACGATCACTTCGAGATCTGAACCGGCACTTTGCGCGCTCTCGATTGCGCGCGGCAGAAGCCCGGCACGGTTATAAGTAGGAATGACGACGCTTATCTTAGGCACGATGAGTGTGAGGTGTATATTAGCCACAAAAAGGCACAAAAGCACCAAAAACTTTTAAGGAATTCATTTTGTGCCTTATGTGCTTCTTTGTGGCTAACTAAATGAGTCTGCGGCAACTGCCGTTGAGTTGTGCGCCTTCTTCGACGACTAAGGCCGATGCGGCAACTTGCCCTTTCACGTTGGCAGTGCGGCCGAGCACGAGCTCTTTCGTAGCGCAGATGTTGCCCTCAACAGTTCCATTGATCTTCGCAACCGCGACATTGATCACAGCCTTTGTGACTTGCGCGCCGGTGCTGATGATGAGCGTTCCGTCCTCAGACGTCACATTTCCGGAGAAGTTGCCGTCGATACGCAGCATCGATTTGAAGCAGACCTCGCCCGTAAAATTGACGACGTCGCCGACAAAGCCGAGCCAATTATCTTTATTGACATTGGTCCGAGGACCATTAACGAGCGTTGCCACTGTGCTGCCTCTGGAGTGTCGGGAAAGGAAGAATTGCCTGACTAGCTCGACACTATAACACTCGCATTGTGGTGAGGAATGTTACGATTAGATTGCAGTTCAGAGGTGGCGAGGCTGAGTAAGCTGACAGGATTGCAGGATTAACATGACATTTGATCTGCACACGCACTTCTACACCGAAGCATTTTTTCAAACGATACGCGATCTTCCTTCCGAGTTTTCTTTTGCTACCAGCTCGACCGGACAAACGATCATTACATATCGCGGCGCACGGTTTTTTGGCGTCACGCCTGCGATGACTGACGTGTCGAAACGTCTTGAAGACATGGATCGCGTCGGGATAGACGTCGAGGTCGTCTCGCTTTCAACGCCGAATGTCTTCTTTACTGACGCCGCGCACCAGCCGGAAGTCGCGAAGATGATGAACGATTCGTATGCCGAGCTCATCGCGCGGCATCCGAAACGCTTCAAGGGCTTTGCGTCAATTCCGATGGACGCGCCCGACGCCGCGCTCGCAGAGCTGCATCGCGCCATCGACGTTTTGAAACTCAACGGCGTGATTCTGTTGAGCAATATCGGTGGCAAGGCGTTGACGGCGCCCGAGTACCGGGCGTTTTTCGAGGAAGCGAACCGGATGAAGCTCTGTATTTTTCTGCATCCGATGATTCCGGCGAATTCGGACGCGTTTCGGGAGTATGTGCTGGGGCCGATCATCGGGTTTCCGTTTGATACGAGTCTCGCTGTGGCGAGAATGTGTTATGACGGGATGTTTGAGGAATTGCCTGATATACGTTGGATCATCGGGCATCTTGGTGGGGCAATACCTTACCTCATGGAGCGGATGGACAATGGTTTTCGGGATTTTGCGGATTGCCGCGTGAAGATTGATAAGCTGCCGAGTGTTTATTTGAAGCGGTTGTATTACGACACGGTGTCGTTCAGCCCGTACACGTTACGGATGGTGCGGGACATGGTTGGCGCGGATCATATGGTGATGGGGAGTGATTATCCGCACTTGCTGGGATCGATTGATCGAGCGGTGACGTCAATTGAAGTGCTTGAAGAGAAAGAGACGATCTTTTCCGGGACGGCGCTCAAGATCCTCAATAATATTTAATCCGTGTTACCGTACGATGAAGTCAGCTACTTGAGAGGTACTTGTCCCTGCAACACCATCCGTCACAGTCACCTTTAAATCATATTTTCCGGGTGTGAGCGTCTTCAAAGCCAGCTCTTCCCCAAACGGTATCCGCTCTAAATCAGGGCCGGCGTTACTCAGCTTTCGCGGTGGTGAGCTCAGGACTGCGTGGCCATCACGGAGCACTTGTGTTTGGACCGTGATCTGCGGCTTTCCGGTCGCGTCGCGCTTCGCGTTGTAAACAAACACCCAGTAACCGAGCTGCGACATGCGTGGAAAAGTATGATCGACGCTCAATTGCACGTGTGGAGTGTTTTTGTCTTCGAGCACCTGCCCGCCAAGCAACACGCTACTCAACGTTAGCTTGCTCTTCGTCAGATCGGGAATCACAATCCACTGCATTGCGCTGCCTACACGTCCAGACTTTTCATCGCGCGCCGCTACGCGAAACTGGTAGATGCCGGGGGCGAGTGGCGTGTGATGATTGTAGAAGATCGAATCCGACACGCCGCTCTTGGGCGCATCGATGTTGAGCTGGTTCTTGAAGCTTGAAGCAATCTTGCCTTTGTCGTTAAGCACGACGCCCGCGAGTTTGATTGTCGCAGGCTGCGTGCCCGTGCCCGCGATCTCGATGGACGACGTCACGACCAGGCCATTCGTAGGCGTGTTCAGGTATGTAAGCGATAAAAGCGTCGGCAAGCCACCCGCTGGATAAAAATCGCCAAGCGCGTCGCGCAGCTCGGCATCCGGCGTTTTGGGTTTGTTGTTTTTGACGGTCGCCGGCTTCGTTTCGGCCGGTTGTGGACCAGTAACATAACCTTTCGGCGCCCGCACTGTTAATTCGGGTTGACCCACAACCGTAATCTTCACGTTCCGGAATTTCGGAAGTTTCTCGTCCTCGTTTTCAGGTCGCCACGCCACGACGTAATAGTTCGAAGTCTCATCGAGCACGGTCGAAACCCATTTATCGAAGAAGTTCATGCTGCGCAGCGCGCGGCCGCCGGTGTCGCTCGCGATGGCGCTGAGCGCGTCCTGATTGGCCGCGAGCTCGCCAGTTGAAGCGATGTCGAGCCGCCCTTGTATATCCATCGGCCGCTTGTTTCCGGGATCGAGAAAAGCGCTGTTGACGAGTCCGGCTGCGTGAATCGTGTAAACAACCACGCCCGCACGTTGCGCCGCGTCGATGACGTGATCCAGCTTGTCGCGCACGTTTGCCGCGCGTGGACCAGCGTCGAGTAAAAACCCATCTGAGACGAAGAAAGCCAGTTTGCGACCCGGCGCGCGGGCCAGTGAGCGCATGGCGGATTCGAGCGAGTGGTAGGTGTTCTGCGTGATCTGTGCGGCTCGCAAGAGCACGGCGCGCGCGCTGTTCTTGACTTCTGTTTCACACGCCTGGCGAAGCATGGCCGCAACCTGCCGTGACTTTCTGAAGGTGCTTGCGCCCTTCATACACTCTTCGATGTAGAAATCCATGACCTTACGATCGGTCTTCGCCGTTTCGATCGTGAAGGCCATGTACTCCGTCATTTTTGTTGAGTTGCCGGCGCTGTAACCGCTCGCGTCGTATGGTCGCGGAATGAGTCGCGACATGGCCGCGTCGAGCACGGCGCGGTTGTTGGTGAACTGTTCGAGAAAGCCGACTTGACCGCTGGCGGTGAGGATCGCGACGTTGTCTTTCGAGCTCATTTCGCGATCGAGAAAATGCTCGAGCATCATTCTCGTGCGGTTCATGCTGTCGGCCGAGAGGTGCAGATCGTCGATGAAGAAGACGATCGTGCGGCCGGCGACTCGCGCGGCGGGGATTGGTGTTGCCGTCTTGATGTTTGGGTTATTGAGAGCCGCAATTTCTAACTCACGCGGACTACCTGAAGCAACACGCTCGAAGAACGCCACCTGCCGCGGCTTGCCATCAACCATCAACTGAAACTGTTCCCGGTTTAGCCCCTCGACGAAGTTGCCCTTCTTGTCGAGGACAGTGATCGCCGTTTGCACCAGCTCGGTTTTTGTGCGGATTACATCGGGTTCCTGTCCCTGCGCCACAACACAACAGAGCGTCACGAGTAAAACAGTCAAATACCACTTCATCTTTACTTCCCCAGGTTTTTAACCACAGATTACACGGAATAGATCCGGATTTTTTCCGCGTGATCCGCGGCCCGGCTTTGTTCAAGTAATGCGAATAGATTGAAAATGTCGTTGACTGGATTGTATCATTCCCTCTCAAACCCATCACGAGGAGAAAGACCATGAGTTCCCTAAAACGTAGTGCTGTTTCCCTGTTCGCAGTCTTGTTCATTCTGTGCGCTTGCATCTCGGCGCTCGCGCAAGTTGATCTGCCGCGTCCGAGTCAGAAAGCGAGCGTGATGCAAAGAGTCGGCGTCACCGACATCACGATCACTTACAGCCGTCCCGGCGTGAAAGGTAGAAAGATCTGGGGCGATCCATTGCCCGAGCAAGCCAAGGTTACAGGCGAGGCTACTCTCGATAATCAAAACGAGCGTCCCGCCGGCGCTCCGATCGTGCCGTGGGGCCACATGTGGCGCACTGGCGCGAACGAAGCAACACAGTTTGTCGTCACTGACGACGTTTTGATCAACGGGCAAAAGCTGGCGGCCGGAAGTTACAGCCTGCACACGATTCCGAACAAAGACGAGTGGACCATCGTCTTCAACGGCACCGCGAACCAGTGGGGCAGCTTCAACTACGATCCGGCGAAAGACACGCTGCGTGTGAAAACGAAACCGCAGATGATGAACGACAGCCAGGAGTGGCTCTCGTACAGCTTCGATCCGGTTACGGAAGACTCCGCGCAGGTAAACATTCGCTGGGAGAAGATCAGCGTGCCGTTCACGGTCAAGGTGGCGGACGTTGCTGCGACTACCCTCGCGAAACTTACCAAGACGGTGGGCGCTGCGAAGCCTGACGACTGGCGGACGCCCCTGCAGGCCGGGAACTATCTCCTGAACAACAAGAACGCTGCTGACGACGCGCAGGGCATGGCGTGGTTGGACCAGTCGATCAAAGTGAAGGAGACGTTCCAGAATTTAGCTGCCAAGACGAACGCGTTGTATAAGGCCGGGAAGAAGGAAGAGGCCATCGCGTTGGGCGAACAGGCCGTGCAGAAAGGCAAGGCTGATAAAGTTGATACGTCAAACTTCGAGAAGCGCCTTGCGGATATGAAGGCCGGAAAAATCTAGTCAATAAGGAATAACGAACCAGAAAAAAGAACAAGTCAGGAAGAGGGACTTGGCCCCGCTCGTCGAATCCAAGCAACAGCGGGGGCAAGCCCCTCTTCCTGACTTGTTCTATATCCTGGTTCCTAATTCTTTTTTGTAGTAGTTTTTTCCCTATGGGTGTAGCGAAGCTCACTGATCAAAACACGATTGTTCCTGAGAGCAAGTACGCGCGTTTCGAGAGAGAGCGCCGTTACTTGCTCCGGGATCTGCCGGAAGGAATCACGCGCGCCGATCCGCATCTACAGATTACCGACAACTACATCACCGGCACGCGCCTCCGCATTCGCAAAGTGCGTGAGCCGAGGACGAACAAATGGACCGTGAAGTTCACACAGAAATTCGCGCCAGACCCGAACGACTTATCACGCACGATCATCACGAACACTTACCTCAACGCACTTGAAGCCGAAGTCCTCTCCGTCTTCAATACAAACGAGATTCGCAAGAACCGCTATCCATTCGAGTTTGAGGGCCGGAAGTTTTCTGTCGACATGTTTCTCGGCGACTTGTTCGGCCTCGTCCTCGCGGAGACCAGCTTCGAGACTGACGAAGAGCTCGATAACTTTCCCAAGCCGCCGTTTGCGTTGATCGATGTGACTAACGATCCGTTGTTTAGCGGTGGGAAGCTCTCTGAGTTGACGTTTTCGGATGTACGAGAAGAAATTTTGCCGCGGATCTCCGCGGATCAAAAACGCGGATGAAGATAAGCATACTTGTTTTGTGTTTGATCATTTCAGTTGGTTGCCGGAAGACAGCAGCGCCTCCGCCTGCGGGCGCACCGGCGCAGACACCGGCGAGTCCCGCGACGGTCCTCGATCACGCGGCGGGTGGGGCGACACCGGCGGCGCAAACGAAACATTTCAAAGGCTCGATCGGCTCCGCGCTCGACTTGCAGATGAAGCTCGTGCGCACCGGTGATCAGCTTGCCGGCAGTTACTTTTACCAACGGATCGGCACGCGCATTGACCTGCGCGGCAATGTCGACAAAGACGGAAACCTGACGCTCGAAGAATTTGACAAGAGCGGCAAGCAGACGGGGCTGTTCAAAGGCATTTGGACTGTCGATCCAGCCGACGGAATGGTCAAACTCGCGGGCAACTGGTCCAAGCCGCCGGGCGAGAAGGATAGCGACAAGAAGACTGCATTCTCGGTTCATGAAGAGCCGATTACTTTTACTGGCGACGTCGATCTGGTGGCGAAACAGATCAAGGAAAGCAACAAGAAGCTCATGTATGAGATCGACGCGCGTTACCCGCAGCTCAGCGGCGGCAGTAATCCAAACTTCGAGAAGTTTAATCAGGTGGTGCGTGCGCCCGTGACGAAGGAGGTGGCGGGTTTCAAGAAGGCTATGGCGCCCGAGGAAGGTGAAGAGCCGCCACCCGAAGGATCGATGGGCAGCGATCTAAATGTCAGTTACAAAGTAGCGCTCGCGCAGGATGATCTGATCAGTATTGAGTTCAGCATCGGCAGTTATTACCAGGGCGCGGCGCATCCGAACACGGTTAGCGAAGTCGTCAACTACGATCTGAAGAATGGAAAGCAACTGAAGCTCGCGGATCTCTTCAAACCGGGCGCTAAATTTTTGCAGGCTATCGCAAACTACTGCATCGCAGATCTGAAGAAGCAGGCGAAGGACAAGAAGTTGCTCGACGATGAGATCGAGAAGGGCGCGGCGGCGAATGCAAAGAACTATCAGAGCTGGACCATCACCAGGAAAGGCCTGGGAATCAACTTCGACGCCTACCAGGTTGGCCCATACGCCGCCGGCCCACAGTACGTGTTAGTGCCTTATACAAACTTAAAAGATCTCATTAATCCAGACGGCCCTGTTGGTCAGCTTGCAAAGTAATCCGTGAAAATCCGCGGCTAAAATAAAACGCAAGAAAGAACGCGAGCAGCATGATTGCGGCGCCCGTCCAGAAAGTCACGAAAATCGATCGGTCGCTCATGTAGTGCGACAACCCATCAGCACCGACGTGCGCTATCGAGCTGCTGATCAATAACGCTTGCAGAGAAGGCCCAACCGCACGCGCCAAACTGGCCGTCGATTGGGTCACACCTAAAACAACCCCTTGCTGCCCGGGCCCGGCACTCTTCGACGCGAGAGTCGTCAGCGCCGGTGTCGCAAGCGAGTTTCCCATCGAAAACACACCACCACCAACCAGCAACGCACCCAACCCTCCAGCCGCTGGTCCAACAAACGGCACCGCAAACAAACTGATCGCGAAACACAACGCGCCAACGATCACGAGCGGCAATTCACCGAAGCGTTTCACCAGTCGCCCGATCAATCCTCCCTGAATGATCACTGCGATCAATCCGACATACGCGAAAAGATAGCCAGTGTGTTGCGCGTCGTAACCGAAGCGAAACATCGTGTACAACGAGAACGTCGACGTCATGATCGAGAACGCCACGATGAACAGAAAATAGATCACCAACACAAACGCGAGCGTCGGCTGCTTCAGCGCGCGCGCGACTTGTCGCAGGCTGCGCCCGCCGGCGAGGTTCTTCGCCGGGTGATCCGCCGTGACGGTCTCTGGCAATGTGAAATACAGCAGCACAGCATTTGCGAAGCAGAGTGCCGCGGCAAAGAAAAACGGCACGTGAATGCCCCAGCCGCTCAGAATGCCGCCGATGGCTGGTCCAAAAATAAAGCCGAGACCAAACGCGGCGCCGATCAAGCCCATTCCTTTCGCGCGGTTTTCTTCACTCGTGATGTCCGCAATGTAAGCCTGCGCGGTCGAGATGTTTCCGCCCGTGATGCCGTCGAGGATGCGGCCGATGAACAGCATCGTTACGGTTTTTGCGAGTCCGAGTATGAGGAAGCCGATGCCGGTGCCGATGATCGAGAGTAGCAACACCGGCCGGCGACCATGCTTGTCAGACAAGCCGCCGAGGATCGGCGAGAAGATCAGTTGCATCACGGAGTAAGACGCGAAGAGGAGACCGACCATGCGCGGCGTCGCGTTGAAGGCGGTGCCTTCGGCGTAGAACGGCAGCACCGGAATGACGATGCCGAAACCGAGGAGATCGATGAAGACAGTTGTAAAGATGACGATGAGCGGTGAGCGCTTCATATCGACGAAGATCCGCGGCTAAAACTTACCTTCTGCCCCCGCTCAACGCTCGATCTACTGAGGCCTGACCGCCACCGGCGATCAGCAGTGCGACAGCCATCGCCAGCAGCGATAACGGATACTCGTAACCGCGGTTGGCAGCGAAGAAGCCGCCCGGCCAGTGTACGCCCACGATTGCGGTCAGCATCACGCACGCGATGAAGAAGGCGCCCACACGCGTCAGCAAACCGAGAAGCACGAGTATTCCGCCAACGAATTCCGAGAAAGCGGCGGCGGCGAGCCAGAGCCATGCCGGTCGCATAAAGCCGAACGGTGTGGTGCCCCCGATGTATGTGTTGAAGCCCGGCCCGTTGAAAGTGCCCAGAACTTTTTGGGCGCCGTGACCGATCATGACGGCCGCGAGTGCCAAACGGATCGGCACAGTAAACCAGGTTGCAGAGGTGGCGATGATTCGTCTAAACATGCGGCAGATAGTAACAGTTACCTTGCCCGGATCGCACCGCTTCGTAGTAACATCGAGTACGTTCTATTTCTCAGTTCGTCATCAACTTTTTGAAAGACTATTGCCGAATGCACAATCGCCGAGTTCTGTGCGCCGCCGCGTTGCTTCTCGTTCTGCCTTTTTTAGCTGCGGCGCAGGTGCCGCCCGAGATCTCGTTTACCGTAGCGATGCCGCGGCCTCACACACACTTGTTCGACGTCGACGTCGCGATTAAGCGCACTGCCGCCGGGCCGCAGGAAGAGTTGCTCGTCATGCCGGTTTGGACGCCTGGCTCTTACCTGATCCGGGAATTTGAGCGTCACGTGCAGGACTTCGCCGCAGCCGATGCCGCAGGCCAGCCGCTCAAGTGGGAAAAGACAAACAAGAACACATGGCGCATCGTCACGAACGGCGCGCGCGAGTGGCATGCGACGTATCGCGTTTATGCAAATGAGCTTTCGGTGCGGACGAGCGAGCTAAACTCGGAACACGCCTTCTGGAACAACGCGAACCTGCTGATGTATCTCGAAGGTTTTCTCAAGTCGCCCTCGACCGTGCGCGTGCTCGCGCCTGACGTTTGGAAAGTCGCGACCGGACTGCCGGCTGCGCCCGGCCAGAAGAACACTTTTCGCGCCGAGAATTTCGACGTCCTTTACGACTCACCTTTCGAAGCAAGTAATTTCAAAACGATCGTATTCAACGTCAAAAGCGTTCCGCATCGTATCGTGATCGATGGTGAAGGAAACTACGATCCGGAGCGCATGCGACGCGACGTGCAGAAGATCGTCGAGACGCAGGTCGAGTTGATGGGCGGCGAGATTCCGTATCGCGACTACACGTTCATTCTGCATCTGAGAGCCAACGCCGGTGGCGGGCTCGAGCACCAGAATTCCACCGCACTCGGTTACCCGCGTTTTGGTTTTAAGATCCGCAGCGGCGACCGCGCTACTTCCGCCGCACCAAACACTACCGAAACACCCGAACGCGACTATCGCGGTTTTCTATCGCTCGTCTCGCACGAGTTTTTTCATCTCTGGAACGTGAAGCGAATTCGGCCGGACGCGCTCGGTCCATTCGACTACACGCAGGAGAACTACACAAAACTTCTCTGGGCCGCCGAAGGCATTACTGATTACTATGCCGATCTCGTTTTGCGACGCGCGGGACTGATCAGCGAGAGCGAGTTTCTGAGTGCGACGGCGCGAGCGATGCAAAACTTGCAGAACACCCCGGGACGGCTCGAGCAAAGTGTCGAGGAGTCGAGCTTTGATGCGTGGGTGAAGTATTACCGGCAGGATGAGAACTCGGTAAACTCGCAGGTTTCGTATTACGACAAAGGCGCGTTGCTCGGACTGCTGCTCGATCTGGAAATACGGAAGCGAAGTAATGGTGCGAAGTCGCTGGACGACGTTATGCGGTATCTTTATGCGGAGTTTTTCAAAAAGAACCGCAACTATGGGCCGGCGGATTTTCAGAAGGCGAGCGAGCAGATGGCGGGTGCGAGTCTGGAAGAGTTTTTCAGCAAGTACGTGCGCGGGACAGAGGAGCTCGATTACAACGCGGCGCTCGCAGCAGCGGGGCTGAGGCTGGAGACGAGCGCTGCGGCGGATGCGAAAGTATATTTTGGGGCGGACGTTGTGCAGGAAGACGATCGATTGATGGTGAAGCGTGTTTATGCGGGCTCACCCGCGTATGAGCAGGGGCTGAATGCGGGCGACCAGATCCTCGCAATGGATAATATGAGAGCGACGAGGGATTTCTTCAACGCGCGGATGGCGGAGAAGAAGCCTGGCGATCTGGTTAATTTGACGATTTTCAGGTTTGATGATTTGAGCTCGGTGCTGATCAGGTTGGGGGATAAGCGCGAGAGTAGTTTTCGGATTGTGCCGGTGGTCAGTCCGACAGCTGTGCAAAAACAGATCTATAAAAATTGGCTTAGTTAAGAGTTCAAGCTTTAGCTTGCGATCGCGTCCGCAGCGTACCGCCGGACAACCTAAAGGTTGAACTCTAAACAACGATGACAGATCACCTCCATTTCAAAATTGATGATCGCGTCGCGCGGATCACGTTCGCGAAGCCTCCGCTGAACGTATTCAACATCGCGATGATGCGAGAGATAAGCAGCGTGCTCGCGCAGTGCGCGCAACGCGAGCTGGTGGCGATCGTCTTCGATGCGGACAAGACGTGTCGCGCGTTCAGCGCGGGGGTCTCGGTCGAGGAGCATGTGCAGGACACGATCTTCCAGATGCTCGACGCGTTTCATTCGATCTTTCGTCACCTCGAACAGTTAGCTAAGCCCACGATTGCCCTCGTTGACGGCGCAGCCCTCGGTGGTGGCTGTGAGCTCGTCGCGGCATGCGATATCGTGATTGCGTCCGATCGTTCGCGATTCGGACAGCCGGAGATAAAGCTCGGCGTGTTTCCGCCCGTGGCTGCTGTGCTCCTGCCGCTCGTGATTGGTGAAAAACGCGCGCGCGAATTGATCCTGACAGGTGAGATAATCGACGCCGTTGAAGCGGGCCGCCTCGGTTTGTGCAACCACGTGGTCCCCGGCGCTCATCTCGAACCCAAACTGCTCGAGGTGTTAGCGAAGTTAAGAGAACTGTCGGGCACGTCGCTGGCGTTTGCGAGACAGTCGCTGGATCTCGGACGCGGCCGATCTATCGAAGCCGCGCTCGACGAGCAGGAAAACATCTACCTGCACGAGCTGATGAAGACTCACGACGCGAACGAAGGCGTGAAAGCGTTCATGGAGAAGCGCAAGGCGATCTGGCGCCACCGGTGAAGTAGAATGAAGAAACTTTTCTTAATCACGCTCCTCCTCGTTTGCCTGTCGCCGGCTTTCGCGCAAACTAAACCGACGCGCGCGCACGCCTCGATGTCGCCCGAAGCGAAGGCGCTCCTCGAACAGGCGATCGGGGTCGTCTGTACGCAAGCGAAGCTCGACCCGCAGAGCAGCGTCGCGATCGACGAGATGCAGTCGCGCCCGTCACTCCCACTTCAAAGCCCCGAGGCACGTGCCGGCGCCGAGCGTGCGCAACGACTTCTTCCACTCGCGAAGCGGCTCGTCATCAGCTCGCTGCGACAACTCTCGACCGATTACGGTCTTCAGAGCTCCCGGAGATTCAACCTGCGGCTTCGCCAGGCAATCACGCGTGTGAATTCCGTGAAACGCGTGAAGCCTGACATGGACTCGCGTGACAACGCCTCGGTCTATCTCAGTCGCCCGCACGTGATAACTTTCGGCACCATCTTCCTGGCGGGTTTGCGTTCGGATGAGGGAATGATCAGCGTGCTGGCCCACGAGCTGATGCATATCGCTGACGGTGATAGCGACAGTTTGCGTGCACTCGTGGGCGCTGTCGGCAACAAGGCTTCCGATCTGACGGGGCTCGATATTCACGGGCAGCGCGGCGAAGAGATTACGTGCGACTTGATCGGCGCGATGGCTGTCCGCACGTACATCGTAAGCACGCCCGGCTACGAGTCGATCGCGAGACGACTGGCCCGCTCAATTCAACACAACTGCGTCGAGCTTGATGAAGGCGACGAAGATCATTTATCACCGCGTAACACGATACGCGCGCTGCTCGCGTTGAATCCTGGCCTGGTGCGCGAGCTGATCAACGACCGGTTTTGATGCCACAAAAAAGCACAAAAAGCACAAAATACGCCGCTATATTTTTCTGCCTTTTGATCTTTGTGGTGGGATGCAAGACCGTCGTCGATCGACAGAACGTGACGCCGCGTGTGTTGCGCGATGTGCCCGCGCGTAATCTCGCCTATCGACTCTCTCCGGATGTTACGCCACCGTCGGCTGATATCGACGACACGCTGGACAAGCAGGGCGCCGTCGCGAATGAGTTCAGCACGAAGCGCAAGGATGAAGCGTTGTTGCGAACCGTCGTGTCGCCTGATGGACGGCGAGTGCTCGCGCTGTATGGCACTGCCGATGAACCCGGATCGACGTTTCGCATCGATCTCTACAATTCTGACGGGCAGTTTCTGCGTAACCTGATCCCGCTCGATCTTGCGTGTGTGTTTCCCGAGACGGTCACGTGGTCGCCTGATGGAGGCTTCATCAACTTCATCGCGCACAAGCGCGTGATGCCGAGTCCGAGTCCAACCCCTCCAAACGAGCCGGAACCCTCGCCCGGCGGTTCGCCTGCGCCGTCACCATCCGTTGCGCCGTTGTTTGCTCCGGTTGCGAGTTTCAGCACGGAACAGATCTACATCTGCAACCGCGATGGTTACGATCTCAAGCCGCTCACGTCGCGTGAAGGGCTTATTTATTTTTACTTCGTGTGGGCGCCGGATGGACACGCGATGGCCGCGCTCGCCTGCAAGGAAGATGAGTGGAACGCGCGCGAGCGGCAGTACAAGTCGCCGGCCGGCAGGCCGCGTGTGATCGCGCCTGATGGCACTGAGCGTTTGCTTGACGATGCGCTGACTGATGCGTTGCCGGTGTGGTCGCCGGACGGTTCGAAGATCGCGACGGCGTTTGATACTGACGTAGCGATTTATGATGCTGCGGGGAAGACTCCGACGCAGGCGCGTTTGCCGCTTGGTGATCAGTTGTTGACGGCTTCAGTGGCGTACGATCAAAAAACAACCGTCACGAAAGCTGAGAACAGCAACGCGAATGCGGGTAATCAGACGGCGAGCTCGGCTCCGTCTGTGCCGGCGTCATTCAATCCGATCGTGAGGCTCGACTGGCGCAGGCCGGAGACGCTCTATTTCCAAACTGCGTTCGTGCGGTTGATGCCGAATGAAACGATCAATACATTCCAGCGCTGGCACCAGCTCACGATCAGCGCTCAGGCCGCAGTCCTCAAG
>DATHTI010000365.1:0-17585 GCA_035463335.1 Pyrinomonadaceae bacterium
GGAGGCGCCTGTGATCGTATTTGGCGATCCTGAGTCTGCGGGTACAGCAGACCTGCGAGGACAAGGGATCGAAATTGTGAGTTCGAAGGATCGTGATCTTTGCGGTGTGCTGCGTGAGCTCGGCAGCCGCTCTTTGCAAAGCGTCCTTGTCGAAGGTGGCTCGACGATCGCAGGCGAATTTATCGACGCCGGCCTCGTCAACAAAGTCACGTTCTTCATCGCGCCGAAGATCATCGGTGGCGCTGAAGCTCCGGGCGCGGTTGGCGGCAGAGGCGTGGAGGCGATGGCTGAAGCACTCGAGCTCGAAAGAGTAACCGTGGTCCAGCGCGGACGAGATATCGAGATCACGGGTTACCCTCGCAAAGGATCTGCGTCGGATGAAGGATGAAGGTGCCGAGCCTTATCCCTCCAAACGCCTGGGCCAACACTTCCTCCGTGACCAGCGCACCATTCATCGCATAATCGACGCACTTGCACCGAAGACTGATGAAACAATCGTCGAGATCGGACCAGGCACGGGTGCGCTCACGTCGGTTCTGGTCGAACGTGCGGGACGTGTGATCGCAGTCGAATTCGACAACAAGCTCACGCCGCTCCTGCAAGAGCGCTTCGGCGGCTTCGAGAATTTTAAACTGGTGATGGCGGATGCGTTGACGGTGGATTTCTGCAAAGAGATCCTTCCGGCGAGTTCGGCGCGTCTTGTCGCGAACCTTCCTTACAATATCTCAACAGCGATTCTGCAAAGACTCATTGCGCAACGTGCATGCTTGAACGAGATGGTTTTGATGCTACAGCGCGAGGTAGTCGAGCGCTTACTTGCGCCGCCAGGAACGACGGATCGCGGGTTCATCTCGGTGCTCGTGGAAGCTTACTGCGAGGCTGAGAAACTCTTCGACGTCGCTCCCGGTGCTTTTCGACCGCCGCCCAAGGTCTGGAGTAGCGTGATGCGATTGCAGTTTAGAACACGGATTAACACGGATGAAGAGTTGTTGTGGGCCACAGTAAGTGCTGGATTTGCACAGAAGAGGAAGACAATTCTCAATAACCTTCGGCACGCATCGGGTCGTTTGCAGGAGTCGCTTAAACGAAACGGCGGTGCGAGTATTGTGTTGTGTAAGGCTGGTATCGATCTCAAACGCAGAGCCGAAACCCTGACCGTTGAAGAATGGGCAAGAATTACGGAGGCTCAATTATGACTTTAACTCCGTTCTTTGGTCGCAGCGAAAGGACGGGTAACACCTCAACCTGGTGTGCCGGATCGAGCTTGAACCTGAACCGCTGCCCGATCGTCGCCAGCAGCAACACGATCTCCATCATCGCGAAATAATTCCCGATACACTGTCTTGGACCACCGCCGAAAGGGAAGTAAGCGTACTTCGGCGATGGATCACCGTTGGTCCATCGCTCGGGTTTGAACGCATCCGGCTCGTCGAAATAACGCGGGTCGCGATGCGTCACCCACTGAAACGCAAAAAGCTGCGTTCCCTTCGGCACGCTGAATCCACCGATCTCCGTCTCTTCAATCGCCTCTCGCCCAACCGCATACGCCGGCGGGTACAGCCGCATCGCCTCCTTCGCGATCATCTCCGTGTATTTCAGTCTTGGCATATCTGAAACATCCGGTGCTCTTCCACCAAGCACTTCTGCCAGCTCCGCATGAAACTTCTCTTCAGCTTCGGGATGCGTTGCCAGCAGATACCAGCACCACGATAACGCCACTGCCGTAGTTTCATGTCCGGCGATAAACAAGGTCATTACTTCATCACGCAGTTGCTGATCGCTCATGTGGCTGCCGTCGTCGTCCTGCGCTTCGAGCAGCATCGACAGTAGATCGCCTTCGTCATAACCACTCGCACGACGCTCCGCAATTATTCGATAAACAATGGCGTCGATCTCACTGACAGCTTTGAAATACCTTCGATGACCCGGCGTCGGCAAGCGATTGTCGAGGATCCATTTCAAGGTCGCCTGGGACGCGAATGGTTTAACCAGACTGGTCAGGATTGCGCCGACATGATCCGCATCGTTGGAAACGTCTGAATTGAAGAGCGTTTTGACGACGATCTCGAGAGTGAGTCGCGTCATGTCGCGCGCAATATCGCGATGTTCACCATTCTTCCATCCGGCCATTGCGCGCTCGGCGTACTGCACCATCACGTCGCCGTACGAGCTGATCCTTTGCCGGTGAAAAGCTGGTTGTGCGAGACGTCGCTGACGACGCCAGAATTCTCCTTCACTCGTCACCAGACCATTGCCACCCAGACGATGAAAAAATGGTGAACGGAGTGACTGCGCTTTGCGATAGCTCTTCGCATTCGTCGCCAGGAGCGATTCAATGTCGTGCGGGTTGTAAATAAAGTAAGCGTGAACCCAGAGAAATCGTGTGCGAACAACGTCGCCGTAATCGCGCAAACGTGTTACGAAACCGAGCGTGTCGCGGTTGAAGTCGCGCATGACGCCCATGATCAATGAGCCCTTCGGACCGGGCGGGAGCGGGCCGCGTGATGCTGGATGTTTCCTGGCTGGAATTGCTTCTGCGTTATTCATTCTTTGTTTTCAGCGGGTCCGTGTAAATTCCGGGTTCGCTGTCGGGAATAATAATCGCACTGACAGTCTTCTGGTAAAAGCGCACCGGACCCGCCGCGCCGATGATCGCGTAAACGTATCCCAGCTCTTGCAGCGAATGCAGAGAAGCCAGCAGCAAAGCTTTTCCGATTCCTTTACCTCGCGCGGATTGAAGCACGCCGGTGGGACCAAAGAAGCCACGGCGCGTGCATTCGTAAGCGGCGAAGCCGGCAAGCTCGCGATCGATCGTCGCGATGTAAATCGAGATCGGTTGTCGCGCGAAGCCAACCGAGATCTCGTCGGCCCACTGCGGAGAAAAGTTTTCCGCGACAAACCTGCGCACCGGCGTGATTTCAAACGGCTGGGCGCGGCGCACGATGAATTTCTGTGCGGCTTCGAGTGGCGGTAACTTCAGAAGGTTTACTAGGAGATCGGGCATTGTCAGTTCGGCTTTAGCGAGTCGGCGGCGTGGGCTTCTGGCCTGGTAACCAATCAGGACGAAAGTTTGAATTGGCGAGCCACCGAATCGGCTTCACGAGCGAGTTCAGAGAGCGCGTCATAAAAGGGAAGTCGATCTTCGACACATCATCAGTTGGACGATGATAGTCGGTATGCAAGCCGAAGCTCGAGATCGTGTGCGCGATCACGCCACGCAGAGCGAGAGGGTAGTTGTCAGAGCGCTGGAAAAAACGCTGCTGCGGATGCGGATCGGCAACGAGGGCCGCTCCGTTACGCGCCAGCTCCGGACCGAGATTCGAACGCTCGAAGCCGGTTAGCCATAACGTGCCCGCCGCGACTTTCGGATCAGGCCGGCCCAGCATTTCAAACTGCAAATCAGCAACGATCTGCGTTAGGGGAACCGGCGGGTTGTCGATGAAGTGTCGTGAGCCGAGACCGCGACGCTCTTCGCTACCGAAACAAACAAAATAGATCGTGCGGCGTGGTCGTTTGCCTGCGGCGAGCGCACGCGCCAGCTCCAACACGGCGACGCTACCGGATGCATCGTCGTCGGCGCCGTTGAAGATCTTGTCGTCGCCTGGGGCTGCATCGTTTACGCCGAGGTGGTCCAGATGTGCGCTGAGCATGATTGCTTCGCGCGGATCGGTGCCGCGCAGGATGCCGATGACGTTCCAGGTTGCGCCTGTCGGCGCAGTTTGGACCGGTACGCGTTGTATGAAGCTCTTGTTGCCGGCGCTGTCGGTGTCGCCGCCGGGCTCGAGTCCGAACTGTTGAAACTGCGAGCCGATGTACTCAGCCGCGATTCGTTCGTAAATGGTGCCGCTGCCGCGACCTTGCATCGCATCGCTGGCAAGAAAGCCCAGCTCAGCGCGGATGTTCTGTTCGCGGATTGATTGCGCGTTGAGGGGGGCGACGAGAAACAGGGAGACAACAAGCGTGAAAATGACTCGGGGTGTGTTCATAGTCACGCTAGTATCCGGTTAATCTCGTCAAGGCGCAATTCTATGGCCTGAACGTTTGTGTGACGCAACTGTAGGGGCGGCCCTCCGTGGCCGCCCCAGGTTCACCACATCATGTTTCCGCGCTGGGGTGGCCACGGAGGGCCACCCCTACAGTTGTTGACGAGACCACAGAATCAAAACCGAGTCGCCGAATTCGTGGGTCTTGTAGCAGTAGAGTCATAAGCACAAAAGGCACAAAGATTTAATTTTGTGCCTTTTGTCCTTTTGTGCTTTTTGTGTACTGAAAGTTAGTAGCTGCGCGCGACGCCGATTTTCCTTCGCACAAGTCGTTCTACTTCGAGCGGTACGCCGTCAGCCTTTGCGGCGCGAATGAACTCACTATCAATCTTGAAGATCCGCAGTTTCACTAAATCCTCGATCTGAAGATTCGTCAATCCTTCGTTGCGCATCTCTGTGACAAACTCCGGCGTGACTTTGAAAATCTGCATCTTCACGAGGGTCTCGAACGGTTCCTTATCGAAACCCATCTGGCTCACCTGGCGCACAAACTCCGCGTCGATTTTGAAGATGCGCGCTTTTACGAGCTCTTCCATACCGAGGTTTTGAAATCCGCTCGCTTTCATCTCACGCATAAACTGCGAGTTGATCTTGAAGATGGCCGCTTTGAAGAGGTCCTCAGTCTGGAGTTTGCCGAAGCCGGCGGAGTTCAGGTCGTCGGCGAGTGCGGTCGTGACGTTGAGCGTGGTCGCGGCGAACAAACGATCCTCGGGTTCCCGGTCGTCGTCATACTTCGACGATTGTTCAAAGTCAAAACCACGGCTCTTCATGGCCGAGACAAAGCCGAGATTTGGCGTGAAACGAAATGTCCCTGAGCCGCGTCCGTTTTGGAAAGTGCCTTCCATATCGATTCTGCCGGCTTCCCGCACAAGGCTAAAACTCACCGGACCGCCATTTTGCACCTGCTCGCGCGTGAGCCCCTGGAAATCGGAGAACTCAAAGCTTTGTCCCATCTGGTTCCGTCCGGATTTACCACTGCGACGCTCGAGATTTAGCTGGAGCTTGTTTTCTTTCGAGGAAAGATGAGCAGTCCAGTCGCCCGAGGTAGTGTTCTGTGCGGTAGCGTTCGCACCCGCAATCCAGATCAGCAGCGCAAGGCTCGTGATCAGGGCCATACCGATAAAAAAGCGGTTCCAAACAGTTCGTGACATGAGAGACCTCCGGGAAATTTTCGAGAATTCACTTTCAAAGTTAGAACACCCACAAACGCGAGTTTGTGACGGAAAACCTTCTTCATTCATAGATTACACAGAAGCGATAAAAAATCTGTGTAATCTGTGGATGAAGGATTCTATTGCGCGACAAAAAATTCGGGATTAGAATCCGCGCCAGCATTTCGTTCCAATGAGTGCCTGGTTTGGCACGATCGCCCCGTGTTCCCACGCAACTCTTAGTATTACTTCGCGTAAAAGCCGCTAACGCCCAGATGCGTCCTCTGTGCGTAATGGCCATTTCTCTTAACTGTCCTTAACTCCTGGAGGTGCAAGTATGAGAGAGAGGCGAAGAGTTCAGAGGTCTGCCCACGCCACAGAAACGCCTACTGAACTCACGCGAGATCAGGCGCAAGAACTGCTTGAACAAAAAGAAGCTCGCCTGGCCGCCGAACGCAAATATCGCCAGATTTTTGAAAACGTCAGTGAAGGTATTTTCCAATCGACTCCCGAAGGACATTACCTGATGGCGAATCCCGCCCTCGCGCGGATCCATGGGTTCAAATCACCGCGCGAGCTGATCCGATCGTGCCGGGATATTTCACACGAGATCTATGTCGATCCGGCGCGGCGAGAAGAGTTCAAACGACTAATCGAAAAGCATGGTGTTGTGCGCGATTTTGAGCACGAGACGTTTCGCAAAGACGGCAGCAAAATCTGGCTTTGCGTAAATGCACGCGCCGTGCGCAATGAAGCAGGGAAGATTTTGTACTACGAAGGCACCGCGAGAGATATCACGCAGCGAAAACAAGCCGAACAGGCATTGCGCGAAAGCGAAGAGCGTTACCGCGAGTTGTTTGAAAATTCAAAAGACGCACTCTACGTGCACGATATGAGCGGCTGTTACACGTCTGTTAATCGAGCCGCTGAGCGACTGTCTGGCTATACGCGTGAAGAGCTCATCGGCAAACATTTTTCTATTTTCCTCCACCCCGAATACGAGAGCCACATCCGCGGTCACCTTCGCAGAAAATCCGAGGAGCCCTCAGAGACTACTTACGAAACTGAGATCTCTACGAAGCACGGCCGCAGCGTTCCAATCGAGATCAGCAGCCGGTTGATCTTTGCTGATGGTGTTCCGGTTGGTGTGCAGGGCTGCATGCGCGACGTTTCGGAGCGGAAGAGAGTGCAGGCTGCGGCGCGCACATATTCGCGACGCTTGATCGAAGCACAGGAAGGCGAACGGCGTCGCATGTCGCGGGAGCTACACGATCAAGTGGGCCAGATCCTCACCGCGGTGAAGATGAACATGCACGCACTCCGGCAAAAGTGCACCGCGCCGGAAATCCTGTCGTCGATTGAAGACAACATGAAGGTTATCGACGAGGCTGTCGATCAGGTTCGAGATCTGTCTGTGGATCTGCGGCCGCTACTGTTGGACGACCTTGGTTTGGTCGTAGCCGTTCGCTGGTATTTAGACCGGCAGGCGAAGAGCTGTGGTGTGCCCGCGGACTTTACGACGCATTCGATCAGTGAGGACGACCGGTTTTCGTCGGAGCTGGAGACGGCGTGTTTCCGGATCGTGCAGGAAGCAGTGACAAACGTGGCGCGACATGCGCACGCGAGTCATATTTCAGTCGTGCTTGAGCGAGTGGGGCAGGACTTGATCCTGTTGATCTCCGATGATGGCGCTGGTTTCGACATGAAAGCGCTGCGGACGAGTGCTGCGACACTGGGTCTGCGCAGTATGGAGGAACGCGTGCAGGCAGTAGGGGGGTCGATCACGATTGATTCGGCGCCTGATGTAGGTACGGCGATCTGCGCGCGGATTCCGATCCCGTATCCGCAGGGCCGCACCTTCTCCACCGCCCTGAACGCCGCAATGAGCTAAGTCACAAAAAGGCACAAAAGATTTTTAGCCACAAAAGGTGTGGATGCCGGAAAAAGAGACACTGGAACCACGGATAGCGCGGATAATAAAATCGATTTGCACTGATCTGTGTAAATCGATTTTAAAGATCCGTGTAATCCGTGGTATGGTATGGGCCCGTGAATCACACGGTTGCCATCGTTCCAGCCCGCCTCGCTTCAACACGTTTACCGGGAAAAGCTCTCATCGATATCGCTGGAAAGCCCATGGTCTGCTGGGTCGCAGAGCGCGCACGCGCGGCCAGTAACGTGGACCGTGTAATAGTCGCTACTGATAGCCAGCAAATCGCTGACGCTGTTCAGGAGCGTGGTATTGAAGCAGTCATGACTGCCGCACATCACACCAGCGGCACCGATCGCGTCGCCGAAGTCGCAGCCCAAATTCCAGACGCCCAGATCATCGTCAACGTCCAGGGTGACGAGCCACTCATCTCGCCCGCAACCATCGAGCGAGCAGTCGAAACGATGACTGCTGAGATTTCGAAACAGAACGGCGCTGGGATCGTAACAACATGGGAACCAATCGACTCGATCGACGATCTGCTGAATCCCGATCTCGTGAAAGTCGTGCTGGATGAAGATGAGAACGCCGTTTATTTCTCACGTTCTCCGGTGCCATATCCTCGCGATGCTGTAAAACGCTATGGATCATTGCAGCCGGCGTGGGACAATGAACGCGAGCTGCGCAATCTTTTTCGCAAGCACACCGGGCTTTACGTCTATCGCCGCGACGTGCTGCTGGAGTTTACTAACTGGCCGCAGTCTCAACTTGAAAAGATTGAAGCACTCGAGCAACTGCGCGCGTTGGCCCACGGCGTCAAGATCAAGGTAGTAGCAGCATGTGCAGCTTCGACAGGCGTCGATACCGCTGAAGATCTCGAGCGCGTTAGAGAGTTAGTGGCTGCAACGATCTAAAACTATGAGCGACTGGATGGGATTAGGCATTATCGTATTCCTCGTTTTATGCGGGCTGTTCGGTTTGTCACAACTGAGCAAACCGTACGACGTTACCACCGAAGAATTCGAGCGGCGCGCACAGGAAGGACCAGGCCTGCTTGGCGCTGGTCTGGTAGGAATACAAAGAGCGCTTGATCCGTCGAAAGAAAAAGCGGTCCAGGTGCTGGAAGATTTGAAGCAGGGGCGTTACGACGGCGAACAAGAGTCCGGAGATCCTCCGGAAGCTGGCGATGGCAGCAACAAAAAGGTAAATGGAGAACCCGATGCCTAAATACATCTTCGTAACTGGTGGTGTGGTCTCGAGCCTGGGGAAAGGATTGGCAGCGTCGTCCATCGGATGTTTGCTCGAGAGTCGCGGCCTGCGCGTAGCGCTCATCAAACTCGATCCGTACATCAATGTCGATCCCGGTACGATGTCGCCATTTCAACACGGTGAAGTGTTTGTTACTGACGACGGAGCCGAAACGGATCTCGACCTGGGCCACTACGAGCGCTTCACTCACGCGCATCTCTCACAGGCCAACAATTGGACCACCGGGCGGATTTATCTTTCCGTGATCGAAAAAGAACGTCGTGGCGATTATCTCGGCAAGACGATCCAGGTTATTCCACATATCACCAACGAGATTAAAGATGCGGTGCGCAAAGTCGCCGACAACGACAAGCCCGACGTGATCATCGTCGAGATTGGCGGCACAGTCGGCGACATCGAATCGCTGCCGTTTCTCGAAGCCATTCGCCAGATGGGGAATGAAGAAGGCACGGGAAATGCGCTTTTCGTTCACGTCACGCTCGTGCCTTACATCGCCGCTGCCGGTGAGCTGAAGACAAAACCGACGCAACACTCGGTACGCGATCTGCGCGAGATTGGTATCGCGCCTGACATCCTTCTGTGTCGCTCGGAAAAGCCTTTGTCGCGCGAGCTGCGCGGCAAGATCGCGCTGTTTTGTAACGTGAAAGAGTCGGCTGTGATCAGCGCGCAGGACGTCGACACGATTTACGATGTTCCACTCGCATTTCACGAGCAGGGCCTCGACGATTTGATCGTTTCGCAATTAGGACTCGAATCGCAGGCGCCGCAGGCAGACTTGGCTGAGTGGCGCAATCTCGTGGCGACGATTCGCGAGCCGTCTGGTGGCGAAACTTCGATCGCGATTGTCGGTAAGTATGTCGAGCTTGAAGACTCGTACAAGTCTTTACGTGAAGCACTCACGCACGGCGGCGTCGCGAACAATCTTCGCGTCAATGTGAAATGGATCGAGTCGGACGAGTTGATGGACGACGATTACGAAAATCGTTTGCGCGACTTCGACGCCATCCTCGTGCCCGGCGGCTTCGGCAAGCGCGGCGTTGCGGGAATGATTCGCGCGATCTCTTACGCACGCAAGACGCGCACGCCCTACTTCGGTATCTGTTTGGGTATGCAGACCGCCTGTATCGAATACGCGCGCAATGTTTGTGAGTTGAAAGACGCTGATTCGACTGAATTCGATGTCGAGACGCCACATCCGGTCATTTTTAAATTGCGCGATCTCGTGGGTATTGAAGACTTGGGAGGAACCATGCGACTCGGCGCGTGGCCCTGCCGGCTCGCGCCTGGCTCGTTGGTCCAGGATGTTTATGGTGGAGCCGAGCAGATCAGCGAGCGTCATCGACATCGTTACGAGTTCAATCCGGAGTTTCGCCAGCGCCTCGAAAGCGAAGGTCTGGTGTTTAGCGGCGTGTCGCCGGACGGCAAGTTTGTCGAGATGATCGAGCTGTCGCGCGACGTCCATCCCTGGTTTATTGGTTGCCAGTTTCATCCCGAATACAAATCGCAGCCCCTCAACGCCCATCCGCTGTTCGCTTCTTTTGTTCGGGCCGCGTACGAAAATCGTTTGCACTCTGAGACCTCTATGGAGAAGAATGGAGAAGTCGATCTGGTGGTGCACGAGCGGTTGACGGCCACCAGCGGCGACTGAGGCCACAAAAAGGCACAAGAAGAATTTTTTAGCCACAAAAAGGCACAAAATGCACATAAGGATTGAGTAGGGAGTTTGTGCATTTGTGGCACTGCCCAGACGACCTCACTTCTAGTAAATGATAGACGCTCAGACATCGTCTGCAACGGACCCGTTTGTAGGCCGGACGCTCGACGAGAAGTATCTCGTTGAGGAACACCTCGGCGCCGGCGGCATGGGTGAGGTGTATCGTGCGCGCCACCTGTCGATGGACCGTCCCGTTGCGATCAAGTTCCTGCATCAGCGACTGGTCGAAGACGAAGCCGCGAGAGTCCGTTTTCAAACTGAAGCGCGGACTGCCGTGAAGCTGCGCCATCCCAACGCCGTTTCAGTTACTGACTTCGGACAAACTTCAGAAGGCGTCGATTACATCGTGATGGAGCTGCTCGAAGGTCGCACGCTGCGAGAGATACTCAGCAGGGAAGCGCCACTCGAAACTGCACGCGCAATCTCGATCATGCTACAGGCTTCCGGCGCAGTCGCAGCGGCTCACGAGGCCGGCATCATTCATCGCGATCTGAAGCCGGCGAATATTCTTGTAACGCAGAGCGCCGACCAACCGGCTGTCGTGAAAGTGCTCGACTTCGGTATCGCGAAGTTTTCCGCTGATGATGAAGACGCGACGGCGTTGGCGCATACCAACACCGTTATCGGCACGCCGCGTTACATGTCGCCCGAGCAACACAACGGCAACGATTTGACTGCCGCCGCGGATGTTTACAGTCTCGGTGTGATTCTTTATGAGATGTTGACGGGCATGGTTCCTTTCTCCGGCTCGACCCCCGCGGAGATCGCACAGAAGCATGCGAACAATCCGCCGCACTCACCGCGCGAGATCGTTGCGGCGATTCCCGAAGAAGTCGAACATGACGTTTTGCATGCACTGGAAAAACAACCTGCTGATCGGCCTGCGAATGCGGGTGAGTTTCGCCGTGAGCTACTCGAGACTGCTGAGCGGCTCGGTCTGGAGCATCATGCGCTGAAGAGTGCGCCTGACATCGAGATGTTGCGTGATTCGGGTGTCGAGTCGCCGTCTGGTCGTTTGGTTGTCGATATCTCACGCCTACGCGAGAAGCGCGCGCTCAGCTCGGGATCGAATGAGATCAAGGTTTTAGGTACCAAACCCGCTGAGAGGCCTGCACCCGCTGATGCAAAACCACCCCAGCCCAGTTCATTTCTGGACAAAATCAAGCGTATACTCGGGAGTTGATTTTCATCCACAGATTACACAGATCACACAGATGCCATGGAAAATCTGTGCAGTCTGTGTAATCTGTGGATCCAACGGTGCTATGTCTAAATCTTTCTCTGTCGGCAAAGCCACGTTTGGCGATGGCCGGCTCACGATCATCGCCGGCCCCTGCGTGGTTGAATCACCCGAACACGCTCTGATGATGGCACGTGAGTGCCGCGATCGCGCCCAGGCCGCCGGCCTCGACTACGTATTCAAATCGTCGTTCGACAAAGCAAACCGATCTTCAATCAAGAGCTTCCGCGGTCTCGGCATGGATGCCGGTCTCGAAGTCCTGCAACGTGTCAGGGAAGAACTCGATGTGCCTGTGCTTACCGACGTCCACGACGTTTCGCAGGTCGAGCGCGTTGCTGAAGTTGTTGACGTGCTTCAGATCCCCGCATTTCTGTCGCGGCAAACGGATCTGATTATCGCTGCTGCGAAATCGGGGAAGGCCGTCAACGTCAAGAAAGGCCAGTTTCTCGCACCGCAGGACGCGCGCAATATCGTCGATAAAGCTCGCGAAGTTGGTTGCGAGAAGCTGATGCTCACGGAACGCGGCGCGAGTTTTGGTTATCACAATCTGGTTGTCGATATGCGCTCGTTTCCGATCATGCGCGAGTTTGGCGTACCGGTGGTTTTCGATGTGACGCACTCGCTGCAATTGCCGGGCGGGCTTGGTCATGCAACGGGCGGACAATCGGAATACATCGAACCGCTTGCGCGTGCGGGAGTTGCGTGTGGTGTTGATGCCGTGTTCATGGAAGTTCACGACAACCCGGCGAAAGCGTTGTCAGACGGACCGAATGCATTGCCGCTGGAGCGCCTCGCGCCGCTGCTCTTGATGTTGCGCGACATTCACCAGCTTGTTAGAAACGCTGGTGATCAGCGTTAGTTTATTTCTGAATTAATCCGTAACTATGAGAACACTTCTTTTACTTGCGCTCATGCTGTGTCTGGCGATGCAGGCGAGCGCGCAAGCACCAACGACCGTTATCTGGCAGGTCAATTCGTTTGATGTGAACGCGAATGTGCAGCAGGCCGAACGCGTGCTGAATGGTGTCGCAACCATCAATGCCACGAATGTCGGTAATGGACCAGGCCGAACGCTTACACTCCGTCTCAACTCCAAAGCCAGTGTGAAATCAGTGACGGTCGGCGGCGCGGCGGCGAACTTCAGGCCGGGACAGGAACCACGCGGCGACCTGCAACGTGTCGAGATCTCGCTGCCGGCGGGAGTCGCTCCGAATGCGACTGTGTCAGCTACAGTGACTTACTCGCTTCCAGTTGAGAGTAACAGTGGTCTAACTGCGATCAGCCCGATCGCGACGCAGTTTCTACCGTTGTCGTTCTGGTATCCGATGCCGAACACGCCTTACTCCGTGCGTGGCGCTGACACGGCGCCTTTCCATTTGACCGTCAATATCCCAAACGCGATCTCTTCAGGCGTCGAGAAAGCTGGTTCAGCAGGTTCGATCACGTTCGATCAGTCACTTTACGGACAGCCGTTCTTCGTCCAGGGTGATTGGGACAAATTCGAAGGCGCCGCTGACGCACAAAACGTGATCGTCATGCTCGAAAAAGGCGCGGGCGCCGAAGAGCGAAAGCACGCAGAAGCGTTGATGGCGTTCACCGCTGCGGCGCGTGGTTTTTATGCCGCCGCACTTGGACCAGCGCCTGAGACGCCGTTGCGTTTGGTCGCGGTGCGTCGGGGTGCCGGATTTAGCGATGGTGGCACGGTGCTGTTTGACGCTGACACGTTGCGTCTGCCGAAACTCGATGCCGCTACAGCACTCTCCGTAGCCGAGGCAGTTGCCCGGCTGTGGATTGGAGGCCAAACAGCGGTTCGCGGCGAGGGCGCTGGAGTGTTGCGCGATGCGCTCGTGCGTTTTCTCGCGACGGAGTTTCTCGTCAAACAGTTTGGCGCAGATGCGGTGAAGTCCGAGTTGTACCGGCAGCGGCTCGCTTATGCGACTGTGGCGCAGCGCGATGGTCCACTCTCGCGTGTCAGCCAGTTGGATAGCGCGTATTTTGCGTCCGTGCCGAATCGCGGGGCGATGTTCTGGCGTATTGTCGATCGTCGTTTGGGTCGAGATGCTTTGATGGGCGTGTTGCGTGCTGCGCTTCAGGCCGGCAAAAGTGAGCCGAGCGGTTTAAATCTTCCGGCGGTACGCGCCGCGCTCGTGGCGCGTGGTGGCGAGAGCCTGAAGCCGTTGGTGGACCAGCAGCTCGATCAGGTAGTCGACACGGATCTGATGGTCGGTATGCCGCTGCAGCGCGGCGCTGACTGGGTCTCAGCGTTACGCAATATCGGCTCGATCGACGTCACTGTCACCGTAGCAGCGACGACTGAGCAGGGCCAGGAAGTGCGGGTCGAAGCGACTGTGCCGGCGAAGAATTTTGGCGAAGCAGTTTTCAAGACACCTTCGAAGATCGTTCGCGTCGAAGTTGACCCTGACAAGCTTTACCCGCAGCTCGATTATGGTAATGACATGATGCCGCGCGGTAAGGATTTGTCGCAGGCGCTGAATGAAGCGTCGTTGCAGCTCGGCGCCCAGGATTTCGCGAAGGCTGAAGCGACCGCGCGGGCGATGCTTGCCAGTGCGCCGCGTTTTCAGGAAGCGCAGATCATTCTCGCGCGTGCGTTGCTTGGCCAGAACCGGATCGAAGAAGCGGAAAAACTCTTTCGCACGGCGCTCGAAGAGCCCTTGCCGTTTGCGGCTACTATCGCATGGGCCAATATCGGTCTCGGTGAGATTGCGATGAAACGCAACCAGGCCGCCGAAGCTGCGAAACGATTCAACGACGCCGTCATAGCGAGTCGCGATTACCCGTCGTCGCTGGCCGCGCGTGCGGCGCGAATTCGCGCGGAAGCCGCAGCTAACAATGCGCCGCCGGTTGACGAGACCGCACGTGCGTTTATTACTCAACTCTCGCAGGCCGTGATTAGCAACAAAAAAGCGGATCTGGAAGCGCGGATCGTTTCCGGCGAGCTCGTGCGATTTATCAACGCGAGCATCGGCACGGAAGCGTGGGAGACGAAAGTTGTGCGCACCGAGCAGCTCAACTCGAACCTTATTGCCGCGGACGTGCAGATCCGTGCCAGCAAGCTCGGCACGGTTGGTTCCGGGACGGCTGTGTTGATGCTGGCGCGAACCCCGTCGGGCTGGAAACTTTCCGGCATCGAGCTTTTCGAAGTGCGATGAACTCTGAAGTCCATGAACGTGCCGCACGCATCGAGCTGCTCTTGATGGATTGTGACGGTGTGTTGACCGACGGCCGCATCTGGCTCTTCGAAAATGGCGAAGAGCAGAAGGGTTTTCACACGCGTGATGGACTCGGAATCGACTTATTACATCGGGCCGGGTTGCGATCGGGCATCATCTCAGGACGTACGTCGAGCGCAGTTGAGACGCGTGCGCGTACGCTCGGCATGTCGTTCGTGGTCCAGGGCCACGAAAACAAGTTACAGGCATTCGCAGGTGTATTAGCGCAGGCTGGCGTGACAAAAGCTGAGGTTGCGTACATCGGCGACGATCTCAATGACATTCCCTTGATGTTGCAATCAGGACTTGGTGTCGCCGTTGCAGATGCAGCATTTGAGGCACGCCAGCGCGCGCATTACGTGACGAAAGCTCCCGGTGGTTTCGGCGCTGTGCGTGAGGTGATCGAGTTGATTCTCAAAGCACAGGGCCGGTGGGACGATCTGATCGAGAGTTATCTTTCAGCCCGCTGATTTCGACTGGCTCACTTCCTCAACATTGCGTGTCGAATGGAAGAAATCGACCCTTGCACCTTCCTGACAAGCAAAATACAGAGGCACACCGTCAAGCTCCACCACAGCACCGAAGGATTTTGTAGCTCCCCGGCACGGGTCGCCGCCCATGCTGTCGTTGCTGATGGTTACGATTCCCTTGTTTGGCGTAGAGTCTAAAGCAGCTTGCAATTGTGCGGTGGCGTCAAATGCGTGCATGTCGTCGTCGCCTCCACAGAGAGCGCCGTACACTGCGAACTTAACTGTTAGAGTACTCATAAGATTATCTCCAATCATCGTGTGAGATTAGCCGCTTGATAGAGTTCGACGTTGCGTTGCGGCAATTCCACAACGCCGATGCAGCTAACCAGCCGCATCTATTAACGCGAGAACTTTTCGGGAAAACCACCAGGAGGTGAGCCACAAAAAAATACAAAATGTTTTGGATCTTCCGGCGAGCTATTTTTGTACTTCTGTGCTTTTGGTGGCGGCTGGTATCTGATATCTTCTGCAAACCTGAGCGGGCGTAACTCAATGGTAGAGTGTCAGCTTCCCAAGCTGGAAGTTGCGGGTTCGAGTCCCGTCGCCCGCTCCAAGTTTCGTTAAAAAAACGTATTAATCGTTTCCTCAGTAATCCTGTCCTAGGTACAGGTGCGCCCAACTAGACAAAATATTTGACGCTATCCGACATGCATTGAACTCACCGAGCCGCAGTAAACCGGTTACATTCACGCAAACCAAAAAAAATGCCGCGACGATAATCGCGGCATTTTCTGTTCACTTAGAGGTTTGCTTCTGATTAGCGAGACTTAAGGCCGGCCAAAGATATCGCCGAGGATGTTGCCGAAGCCGCCATTATCCCTGCGGTAGTCGCCGTTGTTGTTGTAACCACCATACTGGCGAAAACCTTCCGCATAGCCACGCACAAATCCATTTCTAAATTGCTGCGAGCGAGCGTCCTTGTAGTAGTGCGAACGCTGCGGGTTATAACTCTGGCCGCGGCGAGCATCACTCGACCCAGTGCTCAAGCCCGCCTGGTATCCCTGGTTCAGCTCAATCTGAGCGGCGTTGTTGTAGCCACCATAGTTTCCGTAACGACCATTGCGATCGTAGCGGTCATTGCGATCGTACCGATCATCACGGCGACCGCGATACCGATCGTCGTTGCGATTCCGTCGCCAATCTCGATCCTGCTGTTCACTACGATTGCGATCACCGCGACGCCATCGACCGTTACGATCCTGCGCTTGTGCAGTCGTGCTGGCAATCATCCCAATTCCAAACACTAATGATAAAGCTAAGATTGCTCCCCCGATTTTGTTCCTGTACCCGATTGTTCTCATTTGTTCTCCCCTCGGGCAAGAGATGGCAAGGTGCATACCACCCTCCGGAGACCTTGAATCAGATCGTTCTAAAGGAGTTATCAGTGTGTGGGATAAAGCGATGCGCTTAACTGGTGTATTGATCACTCATATGAGTCCGAAGGCGCGCAGGGAATGAGCATTGGGATCTCCATAGTCATCACTCGACTTCGCATATTTCTCCTTGCGCTAGTTTCGCTGGGCCCATTATTTACCGGCCGCTTCCTTTATACCTTAACAATCGGCGATTCTTCGTAGCGCGCGAGCAGATCCGCAGGGTCTTTGTAGATCGCTACGCAGCCCGCGTCCTTCAGGCTCTGTTCAGGGAAGCCGCCGCACAGTACGCCGATGGTTCTGAGGTTCGCCTTCGCTCCCGCAATCGCGTCGTAGGGTGTGTCGCCGACGACTATTGCCTCCCACGGCTCAGGGTTTCCGGCTTCTTCTATGGCCGCGAGGAAGATGTCTGGTTCCGGCTTAGACTTTTCAGCGTCGTCGGCTGAAGTTTCGCCTTCGAGCAAATCCGCGATGTTCGTCACCTTTTTGAAATGGTCGAGTTCGTCCTGCTTCGCACTCGAAGCCAGAACGACTTGCTTCCCGTCCCGCTGGATGCGCTCGAGGAGTTGGCGCACCTGCGGGAAAGCTTTCGTCTTTGGCAAATACTCTTGTTTGAAAATCTCGCCGCGCCGTTTTTCAAGCTCTTCGCCGAATTCGTCGAGTTCTTCTCGCGAGAGAAAAACGGGCATCAGTTGATCGCCGCCTTTGCCGATCTGCGCGCGAACAGCGGAAAACTCGACGTGCTTGCCGTACTCTTTTAGTGCCCGTTGCCACGCTTCGGCGTGCATGTCCACCGTGTCGACGAGTGTTCCGTCAACATCAAAAATCACCGTCTTAATCATGTTCCTGGTTCCTCAAAGCTTCGCAGTCGCCTCTAAATTTTACATCCTGTTCTGGCTACAACATCTCGCAACAGCATGTCGCATCCTTGTGCTGCTGTGCTGTCGGTTCTGTCTCTTTTGTTCGTTTGATTGAAGCTGGAGGTAGTCAGCGAGAGCCTCGCCATCGCAGGTGTTCTTGAACAGCCGGGCCCTGCCACGAACCCGCCAGGGCTTTCATATTGTCGAACACCTTCTGCGCGTCCGATGGTGTGGCAGCGTTATTC
>DATHTI010000366.1:0-8054 GCA_035463335.1 Pyrinomonadaceae bacterium
GACCTCGTTAGTAAAAGTATTTGTCAGTTATAGTCATAATGACCGAAAGTATCTTCGTCCGAACTCGCTGATGGGGGCTTTAGAGGGGTTAAGAGCCGAGGGTGTCGAATTCTGGACGGACCAGGCTGTTGCTACTGGAAACAAGTGGGATGAAGAGATAAGAAGACGAATCGCGGAGTCGGATATTGCTCTGGTGCTTGTAAGTCAGGCCGACCTCGACTCGTCGTATTGTCAGAATACGGAAATAAGATCGTTTTTGATGGAGGTAGAAAAGCGAGGGCTGATTATTTTTCCGATTATGTTGTCACGTTGCGAGTACGAGCGGCACGATTGGTTGAATAGTCGTCAATTCATCCCCAGTGACAATAAAAACATTGAAGAGCACTACGGGAGGGCCGAACGTCGTGGTCCACTATTTCATGAGATTCGAAGAGATCTTCGGATTCAGATAGAAAATATCCGGCAAAGCAGAACTCTCTCTTCGGGTTAGAATCGTCTACTTAGTCCAGAAACAACTCTTCGAGCGATTGCTTCACTGGTTGCACCGAGACAATCTTCCCGCCCGCTTTTCGCAGCGCCCCAAGCACGCCGTCAATTTCATCTTCAGACGCGATCTCGATGCGGAGGCCGCGTGGGGTGGGGGCGATGTCGGCGCCCGGGAGGTGTTCACGCAACGTCTCTGCATCCGTGCCTGTCGCGAGCACTTCCATACGGTTTGGACCTTCAGTGGCCCGGCGCAGCTCGTCGAGATAACCAACCTGGGCCAATCGGCCACGTTTCAAGATCGCAACTTGCTCGCACAACACCTCGATATCCGAAAGTATGTGCGAGCACATGAAAACAGTCTTTCCCTCGTCGCGTAGCGAACCAATCAGATCGCGCACCTCACGACGGCCAACCGGATCGAGTCCACTCATCGGCTCATCGAGAAAAACGATCTCCGGATCGTTAACGAGCGACTGGGCCAAACCAACTCGCTGAAGCATTCCTTTCGAAAACTTCCGCAACTGCGTGTCCCAGCGCTTTTCGTCTAGCTTGACTCGCGCCAGCAGATCTGCGGTGCGCTTCTTTCGCTCGGCCGGACGCAGACCGAAGATCTCGCCGCAGTAGTCGAGAAACTCGCGCGCCGTGAGGTAATCGTAAAAGTACGGATTCTCCGGCAGGTAGCCGATGCGTTGATGCATCGAGACGTCCTGAATGTCATGGCCGAGGATTCGCGCGCTGCCTGTCGTCGGAAAGATCAGTCGCATCAGTAGCTTGAGCGTGGTGGTCTTGCCGGCGCCGTTCGCTCCGAGAAAACCGAAGATCTGTCCGTGGTCGATCGACAGCGACAGCCCATCAAGCGCGCGCACTTTGCGTTTGCGGAAGAAACCAACTTCGTAGTCTTTCGTTAGGTTTGTGATTTCGATAACTTGCATGGTCTATTTCACAGGGATCTCCGACTTCGGATCCAGATCAATTTCACATTCACCGGCTCGCAAAACATAAGGCGTTCCGCTGGGATCGAGTGGAGCGCCTGAGGCGTCCGTAGGTAGACGCAGTGCACGGAAAACCGGCTCAATCTCCTTCCACGAGCTCGGACACTTACCGGCGCGGGCCCGGTACGCCACAAACAACTTACGCAAAGCATCGCGGTGGTCCAACCAGTCGAGCTGGAGTAGACGCCGGCGCGCCATGTCTCTGACTTTCTCATCAGCCGACTGTTCAAACATCCGCGTGTAAATCTCTCGTGCAGTTGAACGACTGCCACCGTCAGCAGCCATCTTCGCTTTCATCGCCTCCATCCATGGCGGCGCGCCCGAGATCTGCGCGCCGCGTCCATAGATCTCGCCGGCGGCTTGATAGTTTCCCTGTTGCCAGTAGATGTATCCGAGATGATGGTAGAGTCGCCATGCGTTCGGGTTGGCGTCGATACCTTTTTGCGTAATGCGAATCGCGTCGTTGACGTTGATGGCGGGCAAGACTATTGCCGCGTATTCGTAAGGATCGAGAAACTCCGGATCGAGTGTCGTGGCTGTATCCAGCAACGGCGCAAGCAACTTCAGATTGAGGCGACCGAGATCGTCGATCACGTCGTTATCGTTGATGATCTTCCGGCCGACGTATTGCAGCGACCGCATCCAGTACCAGTCGGCGGCGAGCCCGTTGAAGCCGAGGCTGATTCTGCGTGCGGTCTTGCCGTTAACGTAGAGACTCTCGTCGATCGCATTTGGATCTTCGGGCGGCCGCAGCGTGTCGATGCGACGGACCAGGAGCGCGGCACACGTCATTCCGATCACGACCACAACTGCGAGCGCGAGTGTTCTGGTTCGATCGTTCATCGTTACTTAAAGTTGCGACGGCTGAAGACGAGTGTCGCGGCAGCGAGGATCACGGCGATATAGACGAATGCATACAACGCGGTCGCAAATACGAATCCGGCTGACGGCGCGCGACCGTGCGCGGCCGGGGTGATGAAGCTGTAATTCGCGAGGTTCGGCAGCAGGTAATAGAGACCGGTAAACAACCAGCGCGCGCCGGAGCTGCCGAGTGAAACGGCAAGGCTCTTCAAGTCGGCGCTGAAGTGACCGATGATAAAGACCATGAAGGTCAGTAGTGCTGAAAGGGCGGGAGATGAGAATGACGAGAAGAGGAGCGCGATAGCCGTCAAGAGCATTAGCTCCATGTAGATCAACAGCACTGCCGGCCAGATAGTCGGAATCAGCGGATCCCAGCCGCGACTGACATAAAGCAACGCGAGCGACACACCGACACCCATCACCAGCACGTTCACCAGCAACGTGAGACAAAGTCCGAGATACTTGCCGACGAGAAACTCACCGCGACCAACGGGCTTCGAAAAGACGGCGTAGATCGTTCGGCGTTCGATTTCTTTGTAGACGAGTCCGACGCCGACGAAGATCGCGATGAAGACGCCGAAGAGGAGCATCGCGCTGAGACCGAGATCGACGATCACTTTTCGTTCCTGACCGCCCGATAATTCGCCGATGAAGATCGAGGCGCCGGTTAGCAGGAGAACGAACAGTACGAGATTGTAGAGGACGCGGTCGCGCACGGCTTCACGAAAAGCATTTCGTGCGATTGCCGTGACGCGCCAGAACTTCCCCTGACGAGACTCAGTGCGCGTAGTTGATTTTGTGATTGCTGCGGTGGTTTCCATAAAGCTTTAACCACAGATTACACAGATGATTTGCGCGATCTGTGGACGGTTAGAGTTTCTGCCACTGCGTCACGACAAAGCACGACGTGAGTTTTGTCTGAAGCTTGTTAACCCACGGCTCGAGCTTCATCAGCAGCGGTGCAAAGAACCTTTTGCTTTTGGGAGGAATGCGGAATATCAACGAATTCAAAACCAGTAAGAAAGCGATGTTGCCAAGGTAGTTCACTTTCCTGAGCTCGAAACTGTCACTAAAATCTTTTTGCAACAGCCCTATATCGATCGCCGCCTCATTGTCGGAAAAGAAACGATCGAAACGATACCAGACCTTTCGCACCACATCCGGGAGCGAGCCACTGTGCGGTTCCATGAAACAGAAATGCCCACCCGGTTTCAGCACGCGATGTATCTCACAGACTGCCGCCTTCACGTTCGGATGAATGTGATGCAAGCCACCTACGACTGCGACACAGTCGAAACTGTTGTCCGGTAGTCCGGAATCCAGCAACGATCTTTTCACCGCGTTCGCCGTGGTCCAACGCGACTGAAAAGTGTCAATGACCTCGTTTGAGATATCCAGCCCGGTTACATTCGCGCCGCGCTCCAGCAGGTAATTCGTCGTTTGCCCGCTGCCACACATCGCATCGAGCACCTGCATGCCGTTCAGATTGAGACCGGCAAACATCGGGTCGTAAATAAACCGGCGACGGTATTCGACGCTCCACTCGTCGCTGTAATGCACTTCGTAGTCGGCGGCGATACGGTCGTAGTGTTCCTGCTGCTGTCGTTCAGAGGCGCCAAGCTGGGCCTGCCAGATGCTGACGTCCATGGGTGAGTCAATGGCCTGCTTAGTCATGTCGTCTTCTCCGGCTGAACGGCACAGCGAGCATGCCGATGATTATTAAACCGCTCAAACTGCTCATTGTCGACATTTTTGTTTTGCGAGGCTCGCGGAAGTCGAGCTGGACTGACGTTGCGTTCGCCGGCAATGAGACCAGGAGAGCGCCGTCTTTGTCCGGACGCGCCGGCAGGATGCCTGCTTCACTGGTGGCGGTCCAATGAGGGTAGTAGAAAGTTCTGATGCGTGCTTCCGTGGCTGGACCAGCCGCGACTGAGAATTTGCGATGTTCGGGGTTCCACGAGGTTACTGTGACCGCTCGACCGTTGGCTTCGACTTCAGTCGACATTTTTCGTGCATCAGTGCGGGCCCAGATTGGATACCAGTAGTTCACGCATGAGCTGCCGCGCACGTCCGTGACCATGGTTTCGAATTTCTGCGGCGGGAAGTACTGTGCTTCACGCACCACGTGAGAAAGCGTGAATGCGACGGAGATCGCCATCGCGCCGAGCACCACCATTCTTTTTGCGCGGACGCCGTTCCAGAGCAGCGGCAAACCTGCGGCGGCAAGGATTGATCCTCCCATCGAAATCAAGACAAGCCACCGCCACGGAAACTGTGTTTCCTGAAGCGGCCTCAGCATCATCCAAACCGGCCAACTCAACGGCGTCGACATGAAGATCGCAAAGATAGTTAAGGCGGTAACCGGCGTTGTGTAGGGGTGGCCCTCTGTGGCCACCCCAGTTTGGAGGGGGACGCTGGGGCGGCCACGGAGGGCCGCCCCTACAATTGTCTGCAAACGGCCAAAAAGCATTAGCAACGCCGGGGTGAACAACATGAGCGTCATCAACGCCATGATGTTCATCCACCAGACGTTGAGATTCTCCGGCGAGAACGTCGAGAGCAGAAAGTTAACCCGGTAATCAACAGATGAATCACGCTGAATCTGGTTAACACCGATCCAACGCACTTCCGAAACCATCGTCACCCAGTAGATCGCACTCACACTCAACCCGAGCACACCGCCGAGCGCAAGTTTCGCAAGCTTCCGAAGCTCGCGAACTTTAACGATCGAATAGACGAGGAGCGCCATCGATCCGATCACCGCGAGCGGCAAGTGCGTGAACATCAACAACCCGTACGTCGCCGCAAGGCCTGCCACATCTCGCCGCCGTCCACGCTCACACACCCGGTCCACAAACCCAAACACAAACGGCAACACAGCGCTGCCGGCCCATTCAGCCAGCAACGTCGCCTGGTAAAGCTGATTGAGGTGATAAGGAGCGAGTGCGTAGAAGAAAGCCGCCCAGCTTGCACCAGACGACGACAGGATCGACCTGGCCCAGAAATACATTCCGAGCGCGCCCGCGATCGTAATCATCACGAAGACGACCAGCGTCGCACCGTACCAGTTGCCGATCACGAATCGCGAAACTGCAAGCAGGTAATAAAGCGCGGGCGGATAGAACCGGAAACTCGGATCGCCGTAACCGCCGTTCGACTCAGCCAGCCAACCGGGATAAAGATCACCAGCGGCCATCGCGTCGTAAAAGGGAAGTGCAAAACGAAAGTGATTCGTGAGATCGAGATTGGAAGGAATACCCCAGAGGATGGCGGGGACGATCGTAAGGAATGCAGCGACGACTGCGAAGGCAATAGCCGGCTGCCGATTGCCGAGTGTCGATTTCCAGGTCCCAATCCCTGGTTGGTGGTTGTCAGTTATCGAACGCATCCTGGTAGAGCTTGAAATCGCCAATTGCCAACCGGTGGCGATCCGATTGGCAACCGGGTTGTTGAGGGGGAAAGAGAGAGTTGGGAAGTTAACTATGTTCGAGTCGGACCAATACTAGTTTCCGAGTACAGGCAGAGCACTGATGTCGGCTCTCGTATTTGGTATCGCGCTGAGGTCAGTGTCGCCATGCATGACACCGATTTCAGTGGTGCCAAAAGTTCGCGTACCCGTTTGTGACACGCCACTCGTCGTTACCGGAAATGCGTAAACACCAAACACTGCCGTGGCATTGATGCCCGCTTGTTCGACAATCGCGAAGTTGTAACCGCTCTTGGTGCCGCTACTCAATACAGTGTCAGTTAAGGTCTGACCTTGTAATGTCGCGAGGGCTCCGGCGAATGCTCCAGCGCCGGCCGTTGCTTGATACACGACCTGAGCGCTATGGATTGTGCGGAGTGATGACTGTGCCGACCCTTCATTAGCGGCGCGGCGAGAAGCCATGAGGTTCGGGATGGCGATGGCGGCGATGATGCCAATGATCGCGACTACGATGAGAAGTTCGATCAGTGAAAAACCATCTTGTCGTTTATTCTTCATAGACTCTGCTCCTTCAAGAAACCGGTTCCTATTGCTCTCCGCCCCTCGATCGTTTTCATGTCCCGCGGAGCACGATTTCTTAAGCTCTTCACAACAAGATCCGTGCCAAGAACGTGCCGCTGAGAACCCTCGAAAATATGGGAATATTGGGCCAAAACTTAGACCAGTGACAGATTCTGTCACGCTTAAAAGCGACAACTTTTGTGAGTTCGATCCACAGATTACGCAGATTACACAGACATACTTAAGAGAACATCTGTGTAGTCTGCGGATAAAAAAAGAGGATGGAGATTTCGCTCCATCCTCTCGAAGTGGCTGAGTGCCTGAGCAAACTTATTAGTTGCCCAGCGCAGCCATCGGCGCGCCCGTGATCAGAGCTCTCGTGTTGGGGATCGCAGCCAGGGTGTTGTCGCCATACATGACACCAACTTCAGTGACACCGAAGCGACGTGTACCGGTCTGAGAAACACCACCGGTGGTTGACGGGAAACCATAGGCACCGAACTCTGCGGTGGCACCCGTTCCAGCCTGCTCGACGATTGCGAACGTATAACCGCTCTTCGTACCGCTGGAAAGAACGCTATCGATGAGGTTGACAGTGTTGAGGGCGCCGAGGTTAGCAGCATACGCGCCGTTGCCGGACGTAGCCTGGTAAGTAGCCTGCGAGCTGTGAATCGTACGCAGGGATGACTGAGCCGAACCTTCATTAGCGGCGCGGCGTGAAGCGAGGAGGTTAGGGATAGCGATTGCGGCGATGATGCCGATGATCGCGACGACGATGAGGAGTTCGATCAACGAGAATCCTTCTTGGCGTTTGGTAGTCATGCTAATTTTTTGCTCCTTTGTTGTTTGAGTATCTGAGGCCAACTGGATTAGTTGCCAAGCGGTGCCATCGGCGCGCCCACAATCAAAGCTCTCGTATTGGGAGTCGCGGCCAGCGTGTTATCGCCATACATCACACCAACTTCAGTGATGCCGAAGCGACGGGTACCGGTCTGAGAAACGCCACCGGTAGTTGAGGGAAAACCGTAAGCGCCGAACACTGCTGTAGCACCCGTTCCAGCCTGTTCGACGATTGCGAATGCGTAACCGCTCTTGGTGCCACTGGACAGAACACTGTCGATGAGGTTGACACCGTTGAGGGCGCCGAGGTTAGCGGCATACGCGCCGTTTCCGGACGTAGCCTGGTAGGTGGCCTGCGAGCTATGAATAGTGCGCAGGGAGGACTGAGCCGAGCCTTCGTTAGCGGCGCGGCGTGAAGCGAGAAGATTGGGGATAGCAATCGCGGCGATGATGCCGATGATCGCGACAACGATCAAAAGTTCGATCAACGAGAAGCCTTCTTGGCGTTTGGTAGTCATGCTGAATTCGTGCTCCTTAAAAGATTTAGGGGGTTCCAAATTTTGCTCGCGCCATCGGCCTTCGTTCCCAAGGTTGAGCCGCGCAAAGCGCGAAGTGTCGGGGTGGTCTAAAACAACCGTTGTGCCATGCGGAAAAGGGGTCAAAAAGAGGAAATTTCGATCAAAAAAGATCGAAATTTTCGATGTGGAAGGTTAATCGTTGAGTTCCTGACAATTTTCGGCACCGGGGAGATGCCACAAAAGGGCACAAAAGAGAGTAGCCACAAAAAGGCACAAAAAGCACATAACATTAAAGCTCAGACTTCAAGCTTTAGCTTGCTCGCGTGCAGCCCGAGACTGCAGCCTAAAGGTTGAACTGGCTTTGCACGA